>WQST01000136.1 GCA_009787745.1 Lachnospiraceae bacterium | reverse complement strand
TGAAAATGGCAGAAGAACACCGGATCCCGCTATAGTTCTTAATCCTGCAGGGGGAATTGATGGAATAAAATCATATTATGGTAAATCAAAACCGTCCCCAAGTAATGGAGTTAATGATTACAGTATAATTGATAATTATTTTAATCCCGCGCCAAACCCATGGGAGATACTGACCCTAACCGAAAGCCAGATGATATTCGCCACACAAAACATTATCATTCCTGCGGGCATTACTTCGATCGACGCGAAGTCTTATTTCGCACCAAACAGTATGGGTAGTTTGAATAGTAATGTTGCTAATCATAGTGTTTATTTCAATACGACAACATGTAATGAAAATGATCCGAATCATGCCAATAAATGCACCTCTTATATTCATAAATCGGAAATGAATATGCTGATGAATAATTCATGTAATTGCACATGTACTCATATACCTGCTCATATTCCCGGAAGTTCATGCCCTGATTATGAGAAAGTGGTAGTCGGCGGATTATTCAGCGGTTGTTATAATGATAATAGCGATAAAGAAGTACAAATTAAGGGTAACGATCAAATAATAACGGTTCATATGAGTACAGTAAAAAAACTGCCTGATTATGCTTTTGATAGCTGTGAAAAGCTTGAATATGTGGTTCTTGGCGATGCGATGACAGATATCGGTACAGCTCCTTTCCGCGGTGCATCATCAATGACGACGGTTGCAGGAAATGATAATTATATTGTTGAAAGCGGAATAATTTACTCCAAATATGACCGTGATAAAGATAATAATAAAATTCCGTTACCGAGCGGCGGATTTAAGCTAAGAGAAGACGGAAGTTATAGCTTAGAGCAGGTTCTGGGTGCGCGTGGTGACGATAGTCTTAATTGGAACAAATATATTAATCAAATCGGCGCGCTGAATAATGGCAAAGAAAGTACGATAAGTTCCGCAACGGATACGTTATTGCCATTAGTGAGTTATATTGATGTCAGTGCTTTTGAGGATTGTGATTTTATAACAGGAGTTGATCTTAAGAAGGCGACGCAATTAACCACTATTCCTGATAATTGTTTTAATGATTGCGATAAATTAAGCTATGTTGACTTACCTGTGTCCGTAAACCAAATTAATAAGTTGGCTTTCGGCGGTAACAAGAATATTACAGTTTTTATTCCGGGTAAGGAAGTACAAATAGCGACCGATGCTTTTGAACATGTAAAAAGTAATACAATTCAGACATATGAAGATACATCCGCTCACCGCTACGGTGATTACTATAATATCAGAGTTATCTTGCTGCGCGGTTATAAGGTTACTTTCGTTGATACGGTTAATGGAGAAATCATTGAAAGTCTGGATTTAAGCATTCCCGAGGATGAACCGGGTAAAGAGGTAATGGTTACATTCCCGCCGCATCCGGGTGATGATCCTTCTCACTACCCCGGATATTTAGCAAATGGTTGGACGCCCGACCGCAAAACTGTAACGGAATCAACTAATTTTTATACATTGTATAAATCCGTTCTTGAAACGGGAGTTCGTACAGTAACCTTCTATGATCCGATATCAAACGAAGTGGTCAGTACCCAAAATGTTGATATCGGCAAGGATGCGGTAGTACCTGCTAATGCAACGCATCGGGGATACACATTTGTCGGATGGGTGCCGGCTGATGCGTGGAAAAACATTCAAGATAATGTAACTTTACTTGCTCATTACAGAAGTACTAGCGGATCAGGCGGCAACACAGGCCCCGGTACCTCAAGCACCGACGACGAAGCAGGAACCTTCACCGTATCGGTCTCAGGCGGCAGCGGCAGCGGCCGTTATGTACCGGGAACAGTTGTCACAATCGGCGCATTTGCAGGAACTGACGGAAAAGTATTTGATAAATGGACGACGGCTTCAACGGGAGTCGGTTTCCTTGATGCCAACAGCCCTGTGACAGTATTCACAATGCCCGGGAATAATGTAGCCGTTACGGCAACATATAAAAACGGCTTAACATCGACGACAGGAGGAGGCAGTGCGGCTAACAATGCAAGCGGCGGCGGTTCAGGCGGCGGAAGCACAAGCCTTGGTACAGGCGGCAGCGGAAGCAGTACTACGGGACGGACTAATGCAACAGTAGAAATTACGAAACCCGGAATCCCTAATCGTGAGTTAGCTTCGGCGTCAGTTAGCGGGTCACTTGATAATTATGTTGTTAAAATAAGTGAAGACGCGGCCGCCACAGCGTATGTAATTGAAGCACTGCAAAAGCAGTTTGGTAATCTTGACAGAATCAGATATTTCCCGATGGATATATCATTATACGATGCGACAGGAACATATAAGATAACCGATACTTCCGGATTATCGATAAGCATAACGATGCCGCTTCCATCCGATCAGATTCCTTATGGTGCATCGAACCGTGTTGCGTCGGCGGAAGGCGGTACATTAGAACACTTAAATCCACGATTCTCAACGATTGATGGTGTACCTTGTGTGACATTTACAGCAACTCACTTTTCACCTTATGTGATTTATGCTGACTTGGATAATTTGACCTTTGGTACAATGGATAATACCCCCAAAACAGGTGACGGAGTTCATCCGAAGTGGTTCTTAGCGATAGGTTTGGCTTGTTTATCAATGATTTTCTTCTTGAAAAGAGAGAAAATGCCGGAACTTAAAACGACCTAATATAAACATAAACAGGGCGGTCAAAATGCCTCGCGAGTTTATATTCATGAGCATACTCGCGACTAATAAGCAGTTAGTCGTGTTCGGGCAAAATATTCGTTGTTTCATGAGTATTGAGATTAGAAAAGTAAATTAATCAAAAATAAGTCAAGGCGTAAATCCTTGACTTATTTTTGGGTAAAATTTCAAACATAAAGCCATGCTCTCTCTACTCCGCTCAGGAGGACAAATGATTCTACGAGATTTCTCAAAAAAGAATAATTTAATATAAAGTGTCCGTCTAAATCCGCAGACACCCGAAACAGAATCCACATTCAAGCAAATTTCGGAAATTAAACTTATTTATCTATCCCTTAAGCAAACATCCAAAATATTAAAGATTCGTTCCTGCTCTTTCTTTGATAAATTCCCGATACGTTCAACGTACTCGGCAATACGGCTTTCATAGCTTCTTTCCAAAACTTCGAAGAGAATCTCATCAGCCGAGACGTCAAGCGCATTTAAAATCTCTATAAAAGGCGGTAATTTCGGTAAACGATCACCACGTTCGATTTTGCTTATGTAATCATCACTTAAATTAACTATCTCTGCAAACTTTGCTTGGCTTAACCCACGCTTTTCCCGATGCTTCTTAATTCGCATACCAATATAACTGTAATCCATATATTTTACTCCTTCATCTGATAGAGTTGTATTAATTATCTACTATTAGTATAGTGGTGTTTTTGATAATAGAAAAGGAACAGGCAGTCATAAAAATATACAGGCAGTACGGAAATTGCCTATCTATCCCTTAGAACCATAAACATATTGACACCTCAATTACATCTGATATATAATAAGTATATCAGATGTAATTGAGGTGATTGCGATGCTGATTAAAATTGACATCTACGCAGAAAAGCCAATATACGAACAGTTGTATGACGGCATAATCATAGGGATAGCGTCAGGACAGCTTAAGGCGGGCGAATCATTGCCGTCCGCGCGAAATCTTGCCGCTGACTTAGGTATTAGCTTTCATACGGTTAACAAGTCATATGATATCTTGCGCAGTAGAGGATATATCATAATGAATAGAAGGAAAACGGCGATGATTGCGGTCAAAACACCGCAGGATATACCTGAAATCCTTTCAGAAAAGCTTGCATTATGCGTAGCGGAGGCAATTTGTAACGGTATTGATGAAAGTACGCTCACCAAAGCATGTTCTGATAATTACAGAAAAATAAAAGGAGGATTTATCGAATGAATGAACTTAATGTATTCCTGTTTATTACTAACATATGTGTTTTACTATTTTGCGGAGCTTTATTACCGATATTGCCGCTACTCACACGCAAATCGTTTCTGTTTGGTGTGAAAATACCACCCGAAGCTAATAATACTGACGAAGCCAAAGCACTAAAGCGCAGATACATCATAATCACAGTTTGCGGCGGGATAATTGTTCTTTTGGCATCTATTTTTCAATATATAACAGTACCTGAGTATACATTCTACACGATTATCTTCGCGCCGTTTATTTTGCTTGCGGTTCAGCTTATCGCATTTGTGCCCAATCACAGTAAGGCATTGGCACTAAAATCACAGTTTGGTTGGAATGTATCGGATATTAAATATGCGGACACGGCAACATCTTTTACACGTGGGAATTTATCGGCGATGCCGCATTTTTGGTATGTTTCTGCCCTGATCCTGATTTTTGTATCACTTATTATTGTTGCGGTGCGGTACCCTGTCTTGCCTGATATGATTCCGGTACATTGGGATATCAACATGGAGCCTGACAGATGGGCGCCGAAATCAATCGGGACAATGTTAACAATGCCTCTAATCAACCTGCTTACGCTTGCAACGATGTGGCTGGTAGGAATATTTATTGAAAGGGCAAAGTTGCAAATCGACCACAAAGAACCTGTTAAGTCATTTGCACAGCATACCAGATACCGGCTCCTGATGGGTCATTCAATTGGTTTTTTAGCGGTTGCGATTGTTTTATTGTTCTTAATTTTAGGTTTACAATCAGCCTTTATTGATTTCACCGTACCTTTTTGGTTGACGATGGTAATCGCGACCGTACCGATCATCCCGATCTGCGTTGTTTCCGTCCGTGCAGGGCAAGGAGGGACATTGCTAAAAGTGGACGTCTCGGAAACGGCGGTCACGAAGAGAGATGATATTGTCGGAAATAATGCAATGAGTGATGATAAATACTGGGCTTGGGGATTATTTTATCATAATCCCGACGACCCCGCCTATTTCGTAGGCGACCGCTTTGGAACCAATCTAGGCTTTAATTATTCGCGCTTACCTGTTAAAATAGGAGTTGTTATTGGTATTTTAGGACTTATAGCTTCGTATGTATGGATGATTATCGTGTTTTAAAATATTTTATATAAAGACTGGACAAGAACATACGTTTGTGGTATAGTAAGGATTAAGGAAGTATTCCTGCTAAATGGTAACGGCGTGTTCATAGTATCGATTCTATTAGTAATATCAATCATACAAAAAGTGACCGCCGCTGCGAGGTAAGGTCACTTTTTATTATTATCTACTAACCAAGTTCCGAACCCCAATCGCGGGTAATGGAAGAGATAGAGGTTACTATGATAGAAACAGCAGATATCCGAACCATCAAAGGTGTCGGTGATAAAACAGCATCACTGTATAATAAAGTAGGAATCTATAGCGTATATGATGCGCTGACTTATTTTCCGCGCGATTATGACCGCTATAGCCCCCCCGTACCGATTGCTGATATCCGCCAAACCATGACTCAGGGAAACAGTGAGTTCCATACTGTTGCAGGAACGGTTTTCGGCTCAGTAAGACAGAAGCGGGTCAGGCATCTTACGATTACTAACCTAAGTATCAAAGACGCAAGCGGTGTACTTCACCTGACATATTTCAACATGCCTTTCCTAAGTAAGGTTCTTAAATCAGGAAGTTACTATATATTCCGTGGCAGAGTCGAAAAAAAGGGTGACGAACTGCATATGGAACAAGCGAAGATGTTTAAAGAACCGGAATATCAAGTGCTAATAAATACTTTTCGCCCTCGTTACCCCCTCACCGCCGGATTATCAAATAATACATTAATAAAAACCGTCGCCCAAATACTGAACAATTTCACATTTCCAACCGACCATTTACCGCCGGCGGTAAAGAAAAATCATAATTTAATTGATTATCAGACAGCGATTAAAAAAATCCATTTCCCTGCTGATTATGATGATTTAGCGGAAGCGCGCAGACGCTTAGTTTTCGATGAATTTTTCCTTTTTATTATTGCCGTCAGGCGGATGCGTGATACTTCGCAAGCCAAGCGAAGCAGTGCAATAATGCTGGAAGTAGCCGAGACGGAAAGGTTATTGGAAGCCTTGCCATACCGCCTGACGAATGCTCAACTTAAAGTATGGTCGGAAATCACCGCTGACTTATCGGGTCAATATGTCATGAACCGCTTAATTCAAGGCGACGTCGGCTCAGGGAAAACCATTATTGCCTTTCTTGCTTTACTAATGTGTGCCGCAAACGGCTGTCAAGGCGCGATGATGGCTCCGACAGAGGTGTTGGCGGCCCAGCATTATAAGGCTTTAAAGGAACTCAGTGACCAATATAACTTACCGATTCGTCCGATTATTTTAACAGGCGCCATGTCGGCGGCGGCGAAGCGTGAAGCCTATGCGAAAATCCTAAGCGGCGAAGCGAATGTCATCATCGGCACCCATGCCCTTATCCAAGAAAAAGTAAATTATAAAAACCTGGCATTGGTAATTACCGATGAACAACATCGCTTCGGGGTGCGTCAGCGGGAGAGTCTGGCGGGAAAGGGGCGG
>WQST01000135.1 GCA_009787745.1 Lachnospiraceae bacterium | reverse complement strand
TAGTAACTTACTGTTAGCATTTATCACTTTAGCAATAGTACTTCCTTTAATTGCCTTAACGGATGCCCCCGTATTGGTATTTACAGTCATTGAACAGTTTGCTTGGCTGAATATTGTCCTCTTTACTTTTAATCTCATTCCGATTCCGCCGCTGGACGGTTCGAAAATCATTGCGGGATTTTTACCCGATAATTTATACGAAAAATTTATTTCATATGAACGGTTCGGCAGTATCATTTTTATTATTTTAATCGTCACAGGAATGACAAGCAGAATCATTTCCCCCATCGCTAACGGCATTTTCGACATCTTTTTCAGAATTGCTTTGCGCGTGCATATTTGGGGCGCAAATTTCTTTTAATACCATCACCTTAAGGCAGTATCATTGCGGGCTTGCCCCGCGTTCTCTATCCCAATACTAATAAAACTTAACCCAATCATCCGCCAAATCATTACCGTCATAAACAAACTTACCGCTAAAAACCCCATCATCACCTTTCAGCCATTTCCACATAAGATGATCACCTTCCCACAGATTAAGCTCCTCAATCCGCTCCGTCTCAACCCAATGAAGCTCACCTTCATCACAGTCCTTCACTTCACCGCTAAATCCGTCAGCAGTAAAAACAAACATATATATCGGCTCACACTCATTGTTTACAGTCAGAAAAGTGATCATCCCGCGAAATTCAAAGCAGGTCAAAGTAAGCCCCGTTTCTTCGAAAACCTCCCGTATCAGACATTCTTCAGGTGATTCACCATGTTCAAAACGTCCGCCGATACCGATATACTTATTTTTATTTATATCATTTTCTTTTTTATTCCGATATAACATCAGCGTTTTGTCATCTTTTTGGATGTAGCATTCGGTACATAGAATCATATTCGCCCTCCTTAAGATTCATTATATCATGATTTCCTTCGGAAATCATGCCCTCCGGGGGATGCGCACTAAAACCGCGCCGATATAATGACTAACGTCATTATATCATGATTTCCTTTGGAAATCATGCCCTCCGGGGGATGCGCACTAAAACTGCGCCGATATAATGTCTAGCGACATTATATCATGATTGTCAAGTAAATTTATTTATGTTAATCTAGTAATGTGTTACTACTAAGGTTTCTGTCATCCTTCGCTGCGCTCAGGAGACAAAATAATAAACTTACGTCCGGAGAAAAATATGCCGAAAATAACCCCATTTAAAGCCATTCGCCCCATCAAATCCCTAGCGTCACAAATAGCGGCGCTTCCGTATGATGTATATAACCGACAGGAAGCAACCGAAATAGTAAAAAAAGAACCGCTTTCTTTTTTAAAAATAGACCGCGCCGAAACAAATTTTCCGGCAGATCTTGATACATATGATGAAAAAGTTTATCTGCGCGCAAAAGAAATCCTTGCAGAAATGACAAACGAAGGCACTTTTATCAAAGAAGATAATGACTGTTATTATATTTATGAATTGACCATGAACGAACATACGCAAACAGGTATTGTCGCTTGTTCCGCGATTTCCGATTATCAGAATAATCATATCAAAAAACATGAAAACACCCGCCCCGAAAAAGAAATCGACCGTATTCGCCATATCGATACAGTTGATGCTCATACAGGCCCTATTTTTATGGCTTACCGCTCAAATAATGCTATTAATGAAATCGTTCTCGCAGTAAAAAAAGCGCCCCCCGAATATGATTTTACATCATCTGACGATGTTAGCCATCGTGTCTGGGTCATTAACCAAAAAGAAATGATTGATAATTTGCATAAGAGCTTCTTAAGCATTCCCGCGATATATATAGCCGACGGGCATCACCGCTGTGCTTCAGCCGTAAAAGTCGGGCTTAAAAGAAAGGATGAAAACCCTGCGCATACAGGTGATGAAGAATATAATCGCTTCTTAACAGTTTTATTTCCCGACGATCAGTTAAAAATTTTGCCTTACTACAGGGCGGTTACTGATTTGAATGGTATGGATAAAGTGAAGTTTATCGCGGAAATAGAAAAGCATGGTTTTACCATTAAAAATAACGGAAATGAAGCAGTGAATCCGAAATGCAAAGGTGAATTTGGTATGTACCTTGACGGATGCTGGTATCATTTGACCGTAAAGCCTGAACTTTTATCAGACGACCCGATTAACGGACTGGATGCCGCAATTTTACAAGATAATTTACTCAAACCGATTTTGGGGATTGATGATCCGCGCACGAATAAGCGGATAGATTTTATCGGCGGTATTCGCGGGCTTTCAGAACTGGAGAGAAGAGTTTCTTTGGATATGACGGTTGCGTTTTCTGTTTATGCGACAACAATTGCGGAACTCCTAAGTGTAGCTGATGCCAATTTACTGATGCCGCCTAAATCGACATGGTTCGAACCAAAACTCCGAAGCGGCTTATTTATCCACGCCTTAAAGTAAAGCTTGATAATGACTATGAAATGATGTATAAATAAGAAGAACAATATTAGCAAATAAAAGGAACACACATGGAGACAATAATTGACAGAAGCTATATTCGCGACAAAAAACGCATTGTAGTCAAAATCGGTACGTCTAACATTACCCATGCCGAAACAGGGCATGTTGATTTACTGAAATTAGAAAAATACGTCCGCATTTTTACCGATATCCGTAACCGCAATAAAGAAATTATTATTGTATCGTCGGGCGCTATCGGGGCGGGACGAAAAGCGCTTGGGATTAAAGAAAGACCGCGTGAACTTGCGGTATCACAAGCATGTTCCGCTGTTGGACAAGCACAATTGATGATGATATATCAACGCTTATTTGCCGAATATAATCAGACGATTGCGCAAATATTAGTGACCAAAAATGTAATTACGAATGAAACAACACGGGCGAATACATTGCGGACGCTTGAGCAATTGCTCCAATTGGGCGTAATTCCCATTATGAATGAAAACGACGCTATTTCAACGGATGAAATCCAAAGCGATAATTTCGGCGACAATGATACCCTTTCGGCTTATATCGCCGAACTTACCCATGCCGATTTATTAATTTTGCTTTCTGATATCAACGGTCTTTATAGTGACGACCCTCGCAGTAATGAAAATGCCGTCTTCATTAATTGTGTCAAAAAAATAGATGATGAACTTTTGGAAATGGCGAAAGGTGTTAAATCCGATGTCGGTACCGGGGGAATGATAACCAAAATTACAGCGGCGAAAATCGCTACGGCAGCCGGGATTGATATGATCATCGCCAATGGTGATCGCATTTACAATATTCCCGATATTTTGGAAGGGATTCAAATAGGAACATTATTCAAAGCACAAATATAGCGAATATCGTCACTGCGGGCTTGCCCGTAACCACTTTATTAAATGCAGAGCAAATGAGGAGAGATATGGAGGAACGGAAGAATATTTTTTGGAAAGATATCAGTAAATTAACAATGCATGTCGAACAAATTGACCGATTTTTACAAACAGGATATATTGATCCGCTTAGTATGACATCCAAAAGCGGTGATATTGTTCGCTTCGGGACTTATTCGTGGATAGTTCTTAATAAGGATGAGGAAGAAGGGACATTCTTTTTGTTTGCATGTAGGTTGCTTGCTATCAACCCAATGAAATACCACAAGACGTTAGAAGGAGTTACTTGGGAAACATCTGATATCAGAGAATATCTGAATAATGCTTTTTTCTCGAAGTTCTGTAGCGAAGATAAAGAAAAAATTATCGAAACGAATGTATCAAATCGTGAAACTCCATGGTTCACGACAAATGGCGGAAATGATACCGTTGATAAAATTTTCTTACTCAGCCTTGATGAAATAGCGGCCTACATGGGTGACAGCGGTCAGCTATCGAAAAAAAGTTGGCCTCATGATACGCCTGTTGATAAAACTAAGCCTTGCCTTATCACAGATGAATATTGCGGTCTCCATAGTGCCAAAAATGAGTTCGGTGAAAATTTCAGGTACTGGCTGCGCTCCGCAGGGCGCGATGAGACATCTGCGGCAATTATCCGTGAAGACGGAACAATCGACTTAGGCGGCGATATCATCAATACAACCGCAGGTGTTCGCCCCGCGATGTGGGTGAAGCTGTGATTGGATATCGGTGAAGTGAGATCCTTTGTTGCTCAGGATGATTCGCATTGAGGTTCGCATTGATTAAATTTTAGTAGTTGACACTACGAAAATTGTTTGTTAGAATATGACTTGTATCACTCGGAGGATTAGCGAAGCGGTCATAACGCGGCGGTCTTGAAAACCGTTTGCCTTCACGGGCACGGGGGTTCGAATCCCTCATCCTCCGCTAGTCGGTTATTACAAAGGATATAAGCTGATGACTTTAAAAAAAATCATATGCGATAGTATGACTTTGCTTATGACAATGTTGTCTATGTATTCTATTAATTGTTATTTTTTTTATAATAATACCAATTATAAAAATAGCATAGTTAATATTTTTTTGTTTGGCGCAATCTTACTCACGGTATATCAATATAGAAATAGAAGTTTTACGAGAGATGTAAAGAGAGGTGCAACGATATATGCGTTGATGATTTCTTCGGCGTTGGTATTTGGTGACAGTATCTATCGGACTGGTAGTTTATCGGCGGTGTTAGGAACTTTTGGTCTGTTTTTTCGGAGTATTGTAATAATACTCGGATTCACTTATTTTATATTTATCAGTTTAGCATTGCTGTTTGATATACTGACAAAAATCGACTTAAAGAAATATACCATTTATGCAAAATTTGAAAAATTAAATTTTTTATATTTTTGGTTGGTTATATTCTTATGTTGGCTTCCGATTTGGTTGGCGTTTTATCCCGGTACACTATCTTACGATGCAATAGGACAGCTCATCGTATATGATACTAAGTTTTTGTACAATCATCATCCTATCCTGCATACATGGTTTCTGGGTAGCATTTATAATTTCGGAAAAAATATCTTTGGTAGCGATGAGGCAGGTTTAGTATTATATTCTATTATTCAAATGCTAGTGCTATCATCAATTTTTTCACTTTCATTATCACGGTTAAAAAAATTCAGAGTTAATCAATTAGTAATTGTTACAATATTACTATTTCTATGTTTTTTTCCGGTCATATCGGCGATGTCATTTATACCGACTAAAGATGTTTTGTTCGGCGGTTTATATGCTTATTTTTTGGTTCAATTATATGAAATATGCATCGTTAATAAGGTGATTTTAGTAGATAAAAGAAAACTAATTATTTTGACTATTAATGTCTTAGCATTGTTATTTTTGCGACATAATGCAATTTATATATTATGCTTGTCTTTGATACCAACAATATTTTTGTTTCGTAGATATTGGGTAAAAATATCTATATACGGCGGAACAGTAGTTTTGATATATTTGCTGATTAGCGGTCCGGGCTATAATATCCTAGGCGTCGTACCGGTTAATAAAAGAGAAATGTTGTCATTGCCAATACAACAAATTGCGCTTGTGTATAAGAGACATGGAGCGGAGTTAAATCAAGAAGATAAAGATGCAATTGCGAAGCTATTACCCGGTAAAATTAAAGATATCCACAAGCTTCGTAATGCAGACCCAATTAAAGAGGTACTGGATATAAAGGTGTTGAATGAAAATAATTATTTCTATTGGCGGTTTTATTGGCGCTTATTTCTTGCGTATCCAATGGATTATTTTGATGCGGCTCTCAACTTAAATTTAGCATACTGGTATCCTGATGTAGCTCATCCTGATTCACTATCTGGTATAGGATACATTGAGACCAACATTGAAAACGAGTATTATGATGTTAAACGTAAGTCGAAACTAAAGGGACTGTATAAATTGTATGAGCCAATAGTCGAAGAGGCAGTACTACAACGCATGCCGGTGATTGGTTTTATTTCTAATATCGGTGCGATAATTTGGTTATTTCTTTTTGGGTTAGTACTATGTTATGTTAAGAAATGCTCAAAGTTGAGCGTATTATTTTGGCCGGCACTTATTTTCGCTCTGACTCATATGGCGGGACCATTAGCGAACTTAAGATATATGGTACCACTCTACATGTGTTTTCCGTTTTGCTTTGGTTTATTAATTAATGAGAAGTGCATAACAAATGAAGCGGATAATGGATAATAGGAAAAGAATATCTTATGCCTTCTTTCGACTCTTGATAAAGTTTATGAACAGCAAAAGCACATGTACGATACAACATTCATAGCACAACCTTACATCCACCCGATAGTTAGGGGAAAAGCTAAGATGGCGGTTGAGTTTGGAGCAAAGCTAGACCTAAGCATTGTAAACGGTTATGGACGGATAGAAAAGATATCATTCGATGCCTATAATGAAAGCTTAGTGTTACAAGAGACAATTGAACGTTACCGTGAGCGTGAGGGCTTCTACCCGGAACGAGTTCCGGTTGATAAGATATACCGAAACCGTGACAACATGAAATACTGCAAGGAACGCGACATCCGTATTTCCGGCCCCGCGCTAGGCCGCCCCGGTAAGTATTCGAAAATAGATAAAAACAGGAATACACTGACAGCGTGGAGCAGATAGGAGGTACATTTG
>WQST01000134.1 GCA_009787745.1 Lachnospiraceae bacterium | reverse complement strand
CCTCCGTGAAAAGCAAAAAAAAGGCTCCCTCCTTTGGGTACTTGACAAAACCAAAACCGCAATGGGCGCCAGAACCCTTAGAAATTACCTGGAACAACCCCTCCGGAAGAAAGACCAAATGGAAGAGCGCTTAGAAGCCATTTCCGCATTGTGCGAAAACACGATTATCCGTGATGAAATCCGTGAATACCTAAATCCTATCTATGACTTAGAAAGACTGCTTTCAAAAATCAGCTACCGCACCATTAACCCCCGCGATTTAATCGCCTTTCGCAGTTCTATCGCGATGCTTTCGCCGATTAAAACCGTGCTGTCAAACTTAAACACGAAATTACTAAACGAACTCAAAGAACACTTGGGCGACCACCATGAAATTTTTAATCTTTTAGACGAAGCAATCGACGACGACGCCCCTCTTTCCGTCAAAGAAGGCGGTATCATAAAACCGGGCTTCGACAATCACATCGACGAACTTCGCAGTGCCAAAACCGAAGGCAAAAACTGGCTTATGGAACTCGAATCAAACGAACGCGAACGAACAGGGATAAAAAACTTAAAAATTAAATACAATAAAGTATTCGGCTACTATTTTGAAATAACCAACTCAAACCTCGCAATGATTCCCGAAGACTATCAACGCAAACAAACACTCGCCAATGCCGAACGCTATACCAACGACCGCCTTAAAGAACTCGAAGATATCATTCTAAACGCCGAAGACAGGCTTTACTCACTGGAATACGACCGCTTCTGTGAAATCCGTGAGTTTATTGCCAAAGCCGTCAAAAGCATTCAGGAAACCGCCAAAAGCATCGCCGCACTTGACGTCCTTGCCTCATTATCCTATGTTTCCGAACGCAATAACTACGTTTGTCCGACCTTAAATGAAAAAGGCACGATTGACATCAAAAACGGACGCCATCCCGTCGTCGAGCAAATGATGGGAAATGACCTCTTCGTCGCTAATGATACCCATCTTGATAAAGCGAACAATTGTATTGCGGTTATCACAGGACCGAATATGGCGGGTAAATCTACATATATGCGCCAAACTGCCCTAATCGTCTTACTCGCGCAAATAGGCTGTTTTGTTCCTGCCGATAAGGCGGATATCGGCATTGTTGACCGCATTTTTACCCGCGTCGGCGCTTCTGATGATCTGGCGAGCGGACAAAGTACCTTTATGGTCGAAATGAGCGAAGTCGCCAATATCCTCAAAAATGCCACCGCTGAAAGCTTATTGATCTTAGACGAAATCGGGCGCGGTACCTCGACCTACGATGGGCTGGCGATTGCCTGGTCTGTGATTGAGCATATCAGTAACCGTAAATTCCTGGGCGCAAAGGCTCTTTTCGCCACCCATTATCATGAACTGACGGAACTCGAAGGAAAAATCGATAATGTTAGCAACTATTGCATTGCGGTTCATGAAAAAGGCGATGACATCGTTTTTTTGCGCAAAATTATTAAAGGCGGCGCCGATAAAAGTTACGGTATTCAAGTCGCGAAATTAGCGGGGGTTCCCGCCATCGTAACCGACAGGGCGGCCGAAATCGCGGGATTGTTCGATTCAAGCGATATCGCCGCCCGTTTAAAAGACGAAACCACCTCACCCCAAATTACGCAAAATAAATCAATTACATATGATGATGTCCAATTGACACAACTCACTTTATTTGATACGTTAAAAGAGGACGATGTACTTAACGAGTTAAAGCAAATTGATGTTTCGGCTCTAACCCCGCTGGAAGCGCTTAACACCATCAACCGCTTGCAAAACCGCTTACTAACCTTATGAAATTGCCGTCTTAAACAAAGTGAAGGATTTCTCAATAGCCGTATCAAAACTTATGAGGACAAAAAATGCCGGAAATTAATCTATTAGAACAAAATACGATCGACCAAATCGCTGCCGGAGAAGTCGTTGAACGCCCGGTGAGTGTTGTTAAAGAACTTGTGGAAAATGCAATCGATGCCGGAGCCACCCAGATAACCGTTGAAATCAAAGAAGGCGGGACTTCATTAATCCGAGTCACCGATAACGGCTCAGGCATCGAAAGGTCACAGCTAAAAAAAGCCTTTCTTCGCCATGCGACCAGCAAAATAAGAAATGCAGATGATTTAGCAAATATCCTAAGTCTTGGTTTTCGCGGGGAAGCACTTTCCAGTATTGCGGCAGTTTCACGGATGGAAGTGATTACGAAAACGGCAAACGATTTAACAGGCATTCAATATATTTTAACCCCCGGTGAAGAAGGGGTCGAAAATGAAATCGGCGCTCCGAACGGTTCGACATTTCTCGTCAGAAACCTCTTTTTCAATGTTCCTGTCAGACGCAAATTCCTTAAAAAACCGCAAACCGAAGGCAGTTATATTACCGATTTGATGGAGCGTTTAGCACTCTCAAGACCGGATATTTCATTTAAATATATCAATTACGGGACACCACGTTTCCATACTTCAGGACGCGGAAATATACATGAAGTAATCTATCGTTTATTCGGCAGAGATATTGCCGATAGTATAATTCCCATCAGTGCCGCCGATACTGATTTAGGGTTACGTATAAGCGGTTTTCTCGGCCGCCCGAATCTTAACCGCGCAAACCGTAATTTCGAGTTTTTCTTTATCAATGGCAGGTATGTAACAAGCGACGTATTAAAGACCGGATTAGAGGACGGCTATCACCCCTATGTCATGCAGCACAAATTTCCTTTTGCCGTTCTTTCGGTAAATATTAATTCCGATAAAATCGATGTCAATGTCCATCCCGGTAAAATGGAAGTAAGGCTTAATAATGAAAAAGAAATTATCCTTTTCATTGCCGAAAGCGTCAAAAAGACCCTTGATGATTATGAGCATATAATGACTGAGTCGGTCAACAAAACAAAACCACCAACTGTATCAAAAGGAACTCCTGAACCTTTTGAAGTTGAGCGCATCAGAAGCTTAAGGGGGATGACACATGATTTAGTGGTTAATGAAAACCCCGAATACAAGTTGCAAGACAATATGTCGGAATTGCATGATAATTCTGTAAATATGCAAGAAAGCTTGCAGAAAAACGACTTTATCCGCTTATACCAACCGCCGTTAACAATGCCTGACCCAAGCCCTAAGGAACAGTCACCCAAAATCATTAAGTATGACGACAATATTTTTGCCAAACAGCTCAATTTATTTGAGGAGAAGTTTTTGTCTGCGGAAGCAAAAGGGAATTATGAGATCTTAGGGCAAATTTTCGGGGTGTATTGGTTGATTTCGATGGGGGAACAGCTAATTTTTATCGATCAACATGCGGCTCATGAAAAGGTCAAATATGAACGGTTATTAGCGGAACTTAAAGAGCGGAAAATATCTTCACAGAATTTAAACCCGCCGATTATGCTTGAACTATCAGTATTGGAAGAGGACATTTTGGTTAGTTATCAGGAGACTTTGAGTAGTTTTGGGTTTGAGATAGAGCATTTCGGGGCGGCTTCATACGCGCTTAGAGCCGTTCCTAATGAACTTTACGGGCTTACGGGGAAAGAATTTTTTCGGGAAATATTCGATGAACTTAGTGAAATGACGGGTAAAGAGGTCGCTGACGTCGTTGAAAGAAAGGTGGCGGGGGCGGCTTGTAAAGCGGCTGTTAAGGCGAATATGCGGATTAGTAAGGAAGAGTTGGAAGCATTGATTGATGAATTGATTGAACTTGATAATCCCTATTTTTGCCCGCATGGAAGGCCGACGATTGTTAGTATGGGAAAGAGGGAGATTGAGAAGAAGTTTAAGAGGGTAACGTGAAGAATAATTCTAAGTCGTGAAAATACCACGACTAAGAATTATTAAAGCTTCACGTGGGATGTGGGGGAGCTAATTATAGTAATGAAGAATAATTCTTTAATAGTTTTAACCGGACCGACGGCGGTGGGAAAGACGGCGTTATCGGTTTTATTGGCGAAAAAGATTGACGGAGAAATTATTTCGGCGGACTCGATGCAGGTTTATAAAGGGATGGATATCGGGACGGCGAAGATTAGCGCGGAGGAAATGCAGGGTGTTCGCCATCATCTTATTAATGTTTTAGAGCCGGCGGAAGAGTTTAATGTGGTTTTGTTTCAGAAGATGGCAAAGGAATGCGTCGCCGATGTGTTAAACAGAGGAAAAATACCGATAATTGCGGGAGGGACAGGCTTTTACATTCAGGCATTACTGTATGATATAGAGTTTACGGAAAATGATAAGGATGATATTTATCGGAAGGTGCTTGAAGCCTTGGCTATTGAAAAGGGTTCAGAATACCTGCATGGTATGCTGAAAGAGGTTGACCCGGACGCGGCGGCGGCGATTCATGAAAATAATCAGAAGCGGATTATCAGAGCCTTAGAATATTATCAGAGCAATCATAGCATGATTTCAAAGCATAATGAAACAGAAAGGAAGCGGACATCACCATATGATTTTCACTATTTCGTCTTAAATGATAAGCGCGAAAAGATTTATGCGAATATTAACAGCCGTGTTGATAAAATGTTTGATGACGGACTTGTTTCGGAAGTTGAGACGCTTAAAAATAACGGGCTTAAACGCGATATGGTCTCAATGCAAGGTTTAGGTTACAAGGAAATTTTCGCATATCTTGACGGTGAAATAACACTTGATGAAGCAATCATACTAATTAAGCGCGACACCAGACGTTTCGCCAAACGGCAATTAACTTGGTTTCGGCGGGAACGGGACGTTACATGGATCAATAAGCAAGACTATCAAAATGATAATCTTGTTGAAGTCTTATATAAAATGGCAGCGGATCCTTTTTGAGTGTCATTCTAAGCGAAGCGATTATAAGATTCTTCGGTCACTTGCAATCAGACAAGGGGTAAGATGGAATATAAACCAACGGCATCATCAGCAATAGAATTTTCATCAGTTGACAATCTTTCCGAATGGGTACATTTATTTCTTTTGGGAGAAGGGGATAATAAGGAATTTTCGGATGGACTTAAACTGAAAACTCGCGTTTTTCATGCGCCTAAAATGATGAGTCTTAATAATTTCGAGCGTTGTTGCGGTCCTGAGGATAATATGAAATATCAAATCTCGGAAGCAAGCTTTAGGGAACGCGTTAAGAGAATTGCGTCATTTTATCATGAAGGCAATTGGGATATGCCGCCGCTAATAATTAATCATTTCGATGATAAATATGAATTAAATGACGGAAATCACCGTTTTGAAGCATTAAAAATGCTGGGAATTGATAAATACTGGGTGATTGTCTGGGAAACCCCCATACTACTTTGTCAAGACCATTCTTAGGAAGGTATTTTATGACCGCTATATTAAGAATTATATTTAATCCTTTAATTTTACTATTAATATGCTTAGTAAGGTTGTGCAAAAAGATGGAATTATTCAACCTGCAATAGGAAAATTTGCGTTGTCAATAGTAATTTTTTGTCGGGGTTTTAGGTACATTAATATTTTCCGGAAGAGAGCTTATAAGTTCCTTTTATTAGTTAGGTTGCTATAAATTATGCAAAGAAATTACATTTTGAGGGATTTACTCAGAATATCAGAATGGGCTTAAATGAATAAAAGAAAAATAATACAAAAAATAATTGGCGATGCAATAAAATCTTATGGCTTTGAGTTTTCAGGATATGACTCAGAAACTTGCGCTTATAAAAAATCTGTCGGTGATATAGTACAATGTATTGCCATTTATTTCTATTCAAAAAACGAACTTAAAATATACTTTTCGACAAATGCATATGGACAACACCCAATTTGTGGAGAGACTCTAGTTAATGAAGGAGAGGACCGTGGTGATTTTTTAGGTCATTATATATATGCTAATGAACAAGAATTTATTAATATAATTGAGTATTTTAAAAAAATTATATTTGATTATGGTTTTGTAGCCTTAGAAAGAATTAGTATAAATACTACTGAAATACGTCCGACAGCGGAAATGAACTTATTTCTTTATGAAAATCATGAAAACTTAAACTTGGAGTATCGGACAAAATTAGGTATAACTAATGATATTTCACATGAAGAAGTGCTTAAAAAAGTTCATGATTATATAGCCTCTATAAAGGAAAAAGATTTTATAAGTATCAAAAATGATATAATTGGATTGGCTGCTATTTATGGAACGCTTTTAGTTAATGTAAGCGATGGTTATTGGCAGTTAGGTTCAGATAAGAAGAATATTTGCTGGATAAGAGCCAAAAATAACTATTGTGAAAGTGAATATCCCTTAAATACAATCATCGTTTGTTGGAGAGACAAATCTGATATTACTTATACGATATTAAATAATGATTATATATATAGAAAGAAGTTATATGATATAAAAATGAAGTAAGCTGTAAAAGAAATATATAGCAATTGGCATAATTACGATTTAATGTATATTTGTTGATAAGAATAAAACTTGATATATTTAGGAAATAGAATGAGGGAATTGGTATTCACCGAAAAATGACAGGGCATATGCCGGCTTGCAAAAAAATGTAAGATATGAGATAATTGCAAACGTAGTTATCACTAATTTACATTTGCGTTAAGGGATTCGAGGTGTCGGATGAAAAAAAATCTATTGAGAGCTATCGCTCTTTACTTATCTATTGTTATGCTTACCGGATGTAG
>WQST01000133.1 GCA_009787745.1 Lachnospiraceae bacterium | reverse complement strand
TGNGGGGGGGGGGGCGGGGGATTTGTTCCCCCGTGATTGCACAGCCCTCAAGGTGAAATCTTCAATACCGCAGAGCTCTGCTCTACAGATATTTATTTTGATAAAAAAATAGAGCCATATGGCTCTATTCTATATCAGCGATTCAGGTGCATTCACAATCGGGAGAATGATCTCTTGCAAGATACAATTGAACACTAATGATTTCGCAGAGATGCGCCCGGCCCCAGGTAACAGTTCCAAATTGACTGCGTGTCTTTCAAGTTCAGAAGGTACAAAATGATTGCGCGCGATAGTATCCACCGCGCAAGTTGAGAAATATAACGTTTGGTTCATAAAATAGAGAATGCGATCAATACAATCGGCCGGAAATTCGGAGCGATTTTTCATAATCCAAATTTGAATAACGAAAGCATAAAAGGCACGCGCCATGTTTGCGATACGATCGCCTTTCAACACCATCTCCTTGAAATATTCTTCGTAATTCGCTCGTGTTCTATATCGTTCGAGGGATGATGTTTTTATCATGTACAACGGATTTTTGTGGTCTGAGATATATGGATTTATAGTATATTTTTTTTTGATTAAATTATGGGCGTGCGGCAGCATATAATGCACGCTCATGTATTTATATACCACGTGCCCCACATTCCCAAGAATTGACGTATATAAATCACTCAAAATGGTATCGAGCCTCGTTCCGGCCGTGCGTCAGGATCCTTATCAAACATCTTGCCCTCGTTACCTCGTTTAAGACAACGGAAACGATCATCCGCATAATATTTCCAATGGTCATCGCCCATATTTAACCCTCCTGAACT
Source organism: Lachnospiraceae bacterium (assembly GCA_009787745.1). GTDB lineage: Bacteria > Bacillota > Clostridia > Lachnospirales > Lachnospiraceae > UBA935. Next base: position 5,826 of record WQST01000133.1, on the reverse strand, counting down.
GATATGAAATGCGCGTATGATACGCTCTAAATAATGATCATATAAACACAGTTTCCGCGCATCGTCTACAAACAAATCATTTGAAAACATAATGGGTTGCAAGCATTGCATTTCGAGATATTTAAAAATCGCTTTGAAATAACTTTCCCATTCCTCGTTTTCGCGGAATTGCTCATATCGGGCGAAGACTTCATCCGCCATAGCACGTAATGCAACACGAGTTTCAGTTAGAAAGTAACCGATTTTCTTTGGAATATATAATCGCTCAAATTCATCCGGCGTTGAATGTGATTGCATATATTGCGCCATAAATTTCATTAAATATGCACGTTGCATTGGCGTATGCGGTATTGCTTTTAATTCACCCATATGCCGCATGAACGCAGTCCATTTCACGCACCGATATTTCATAATACGTGTTATCATTATTTTGGCATATATACTTAGTCTATCAGCATGGGTTGTATAAGGCGACTCAAGAAATAATTGCATACACGAATGAATCGTTGCGACATCAATAACCGCTTTTTCATCCAGCAACGTATACAATGCAGTCACAACGGATTCTTTATAACCGCTGACTTCTGAATCGCCCATTAATTCTGGTCTTCTCATGGTAGCCTCCACACTGATAGTATATATTTATAATTACGCTAGGCTTTTTGTTTGATAGCAGATGAAAAAAAATATCCCGGGCTATGACCGGGATACAATCTATGTCCAATTATACGATTTAAATAAGCTTTTACAATCATGTACGGATGTAGTCTCATATAATTCCAGCAATCGAGACAATGATAAAACTTTATTTTGTGTCAAACCATACCATACGTCAAGCTGGGCTTCGGGAGACATGTTATACACCAAATTGGTACCATGCGAATGCCCGCGTACATTAATCCATCCCGATTTATCCAATCCCTTTTCCGATATATCTATTGGTTCATGCGAAAATATAATCTTTAAGTTATCGCTCACAATCGTCTTTTCGGCAACATATTGAAATCCCATATAATTATACACTTCTGTATTGGTAAAGGTGTCATTATTCCCTTTCACCATTATTTTCGGGTTACCGTGCAATGATTGTATCAACGCTAGCAAATCGCGAATATCGTCGGCGTCAATAATTTCTCCTTCGGATAAATCGCCTAAAAACAGCCAGGGTTCATTCGGTTTTACGCAATCGTTATGCATCGCAATGATTTGATCGGTCTTTTCAACGGCTTTTTTGTATGCGGCTTCATTGTGTTTACGATTAATATATTTCATAATATGATAATCGGACGATACTTTCGGGTCTTTTTGCTCGATAATCTGCAATGCTTTCGCAAGCGATATGGTTCGCGGCGGTCTTGTTAATTCATCTAAAATTACTTTAAATCCCATTTTCTGCCTCTTACACGGTTGTTTTTGTTGCCTGGATGCTTGCTAATGAATCGCTTGAAATAAACCTTTTTATGTGGTATAATCAAGAATAATAATCGTACTGAAACAGATTATAAATATATATCATTAAAGTAGAGAAACCATAGGAGGTATGATATGAATATAAAAGAGACCGTTGATGATAGCAATCAGTATAGGGAAACTCAAAAAAAAGAGAACAACAGTGACGAGTTTTTATTGAGGAGTAAAACTAATTCAGGGATTTCAATAAGACCGGCAGAAAAGCCTATTACTTCTGATATGGGGCCCTCAGAAATTTGTGAAATAGCCGGGTTTTAATAATATAGGGGTTTGTACCCCTATATTATTACATATATTTGTATCTAACACCAGACTGGAATCTTTGGCTGTCGTCAGCTTCGTTTTCATTGGGATCGAAATGCGGATCGCTGATTCCTCGTTCTTCTAAATATGCCGAATATACTTTTATGAGTCTCGGCATCTCTACGGTTCCAAACCATTCATGTAGTTTCGCATATTCCTCCTTAGTTAAACCTGAAATATTTTTTCCAATTTTATCTGAAATAATTTCATTTGATATATAGTTTTGGTCTAAATGTCCTGAATTTTTAATTTTTTCGTCATTTTTATTTATATAACGATGTCCATATTCATGACCAACAATAGCTTCATACCATTTTTCTTGTCCGGGTTCTGGATCGGTTTTCAATTTGTATACCCCTTCAGAAATAGTTATGGTTGCAAAATCACTTTTGTCATATCTTGTGGATATTTCTTTATTGCCATATTTAAATACCATCGAATTTACACGGTGTCTTTGTTTGTCTAAAAATGCAGCTCCGCCCAATTGAAACAATTTACGATGTAAATTTTTATCATGAGCGACATATATATCGTCTACGACAACTTTAACGCCTCCTATAGTTTCTTTAACATTTTCATCAGTATAACTATCAATAACATACCCAGCAATTTCATCAATTCTTTGTATTTCTTTGTCAATATTTCTAAAATATTTAGAAATATCTATATTTATTCGGGCAAAATCTGTTACATATGTACGAATTAAAGACAAGCTTTCATGAATAACATCTCTGGTTCCAGCTAACGTGCGATAATTTTGACTGTCGTTATTATCTTCTTCATGATTCTTATTATAGACCGGTTGGTTAAAGTCTTCATTTATTGAAGCTATTTTATTTGCCAATTTATTCAACTGATATTCTACTTCTTTTAACGTACTTTCAATTTGTTTTATTTGATTACTGTGTTTCTGACAATGCAATATATTTTGTATTTTTGATAACGATGTAAATATTTCATCGTTTTTACAAGTTTTTATAGCATTCATATCAACTTGTAAAGCGTTATTCATAATACTTCTGCGTTCTTGTATTTCTGCTAACTTTGATTTTAAATTTTTATTTATATCTTTATAAAATTTATTAAGACTGATATTATATTTGTCTCTTGCAAATTGATCCGCTAATTCAATACAGTCTTTAATATAAGATGTAATTCCTTTTAAATTCTCTGGAGCTTTTTGTAAAAAAACGTTACTTTGTTCAGATGTGTTTTTTATACTTGATGCTATATTATAAATGGGCGTTTCTATTTTGATATTATTATTTCTAAGACCGATTACTCTTTCAACAGATTTATTCTTTTTCCTGAATAGTAGTTTCGCTATCATCCTAAATGGCCAGGTAATAATGCTAATAATTAATTTTACAACCTTCTTTATAGCTTCGATAATTTTTCCAAATATCTCTTTAGCACTTCGTTTAAACTGTTCCCATCTTTCGCCCTCAAACGCCATCGCTTCGGCGCATTCATATTCAATTTCGCAATGGCAGGATTCGCCGTAAGATTCCGCCATTTCAAGGCAGCTTTCCATCAAGGTGACAGAATCAAGCGCCTCGTTGTATTCGGGATGGCACATCGCAAACTGCGCTTCTTTGAGTTCTTCATTGGGTTTAATGATCATTTCATAGGCTAATTCTTCAAACGTGGGATACGATTTCATAGATACTACCTACAATAGTTATGTATCTGTTGAATCGAATCCTCCGGCAAAAAAAATCCCAGGCATTACTTGGGATGTAAAGTGAGGCTTTCGTGTGCTAAATGGTAACTATTATTTTTTCCGCTTCCGCTTTTTCGGCGTTTCGGTTTCTTTCTCCAGTTCCCGGAACCGTTCTTCAAAAACCTGCCCCAGCCGCCACTGGATGTCTTCCACAGCGGCTTTCCGGTACGACCTGATAAGCTGTTCCGGCGTCGTTTCCCTGAGAAACAGTTCGGCGGGGTCAATGCCCAGCGCGGACGCGATCCGCTCCATCATCTCCGGCGAGGGGAATTTCCTCCGTATTTCGAGCATCCCGATATAATAGGTGCTGGTACTCACTTTTTCAGCCAGTTTAGCCTGCGACAGGCCCACGGCATGGCGGTATTTTTTAAGGTTTTCGGCTAAAAGCTCCCGTATAGTGGTCATACCCTGATTTTTGCTCTTTCAGTAAATATAGGGTCAAAACACGCCATAACAAACTGTCCAAGTGTTGCATATTATTATATTCTATATGATAATATAGATAAGTGCTTACAGCACCGCGCTTCCGGTACGGAGGCGGCAATAACACGCATTGAGGAGATTTGTATGAAGAAGATGGTAATCCTGGCTGCTATAGCAGCAATAACATTTGTCGGCTGCGCTGGCACTGAAGATACCAAAAAACTGCCCGGCATGTTCGCTGTGCAAGCGGATAATTCCAGAAGCGTAATTGCGCGAAACGCGGCGACTCTGGGGCCGTATCAAATCAATACCGCCCGAACTGTCTATTTTTACCTGAAAAACATCGGCGACTTCCCGATTACCGGCATCGAGCTGTCGCTGGGGAAGCACGGCTCGGATTTTGAACCGGTTGCCAATAACGACTTTGCGATATTCCCTGCAACGATTAGCCAACTGGCCCCGTCAAATACGTCGTCTGTTGACACCTTCATTGAACTGAATATCAACCACGGGCATATCATCGGGGCGATTGCCCAGCCCAACGTCATTAAAAACGGCGTGGAAGGGGTAACGGTGCGGATTACCGGAATGACGAATGACGATGGCGGCAACGCCATTCCGGTATCGCTGGATGTCAATGTGGATATGGATATTAAAGTGGCTAGTTTTGAAATCCATTATAGCGAGGATGAGGGAATGAATTATACAAAGGCGGAAGTAGATGAATCTGCGAGTTTTAAGATACCTCTTGCTGGTAAGGACTACATAAAAATCTTGAATACTGGCAATGTGCCATTACGATATAAGGTAGAACGATGGGAAGATATGACATCTGCTTGGGAAAGTAATGTTCATTGGATAAATATTGAATCTGGTAGTTATTCAAATGCCTTGATATACGGGTATGGTATGAGTATTTTTATCATTGATACTATTGGTGTAATATTTGACAATGATGGAATAGAAAATTTAGTTTTTAGACCAGACACTAGTATAATCATCAACAATATTAATCCAAATCTTAACGGAATGATTTTTTATTTTTATTAAACTATGGAGCAGTTAATAGATTCCAACCGCCGGCGGCAGTATTCGCCCATGCGTCTGTAGTTGTTGATCCTCCAGTTTGTGGCATAAGGCATCCTGATTGTGTTCCTCTGCACCCAAACCCAGTGCGGCAATTGGTAAAACCGTAAACACTACCACCACTGCCGGTGCCCGTGCAATTGGATAAATTGTTGCAATTGTTAAAACCGCTGGTGCCGCTGGAGCTGCCAGTGCAATTGGATAGTCTGTTGCAATTGGTAAAACCGTTGCTGCCACCACCGAATCCTGTGCAATTGGATAAATAGTTGCAACTGACAAAACCGCTGCCGCTACCGCCACTGCCGTTGCAATTGGATAGATTATTGCAACTGGAAAAAGCGTTACCGCCGCTGCCGCTGCTCGTGCAATTGGATAGATTATTACAACTGGCAAAAGCGTTACTGCTACCGCTACCTTTGCAATTAGATAGGTTATAGCAACCAGAAAAACCATCGTTGCCACCGTTACCGATACAATTGGATAGATTGTTGCAATTGTAAAAACAAGTGCTGCCATCGCTGCCGATGCAATTGGATAGATTGTTGCAACTGGAAAAACTGGTGCCGTTTCCACCACTACCAATGCAATTGGATAGATTGTTGCAATTGGTAAAACCATTATGTCCGCCACCGGAACCGCTTACAGTAATGGTTACATTTTGAAAGAAATATTCATTTCCAGCATTAGTAAAATTTGGATTTGTTCCGGTTAGAGAACCCTTTATAGTAGATTAACTTAAGAAACTAAGCAGGATACCGATAATAATAGCATGGCATACAGTATTGATTATAGGAAACGCGCGGTAGAGTATAAAGATTCCG
>WQST01000132.1 GCA_009787745.1 Lachnospiraceae bacterium | reverse complement strand
AAAATCCGATGTGCATTGCGATATTCGCCTGCCGCCAGATACCCCGCCACAACCTTCGAAATAGCTGACGGAATGCTGTATGACGAGACGAGAAGAACAATCGTATAAGCCCTGTAAGCCAACTCATAATAGCCGTTACCTTCATCACCGATAATCGCTGTCATCGGGCTGTTATATAAAAGCCCTATAATACGACTAAGGATTCCGGCTACTGCCAGAATCCCTGCCTGCATTATAAATCCATCTTTTTTTACTCTGTCTGTCATACTTTCAATTTCAAATACCCGAACCTACGAGATTAACCAATCATACATTTCCTGATATTTTAGTGCCGACATCTGCCATGAAAAATTAGCCGCCATCGCTCTGTCAATCATTTTATTCCACTCGCGTTTCTTATCATAATAAATCCTTTCGGCGAAACGGACGGTCGTCAGCACTTCATGAGCATTATAATTAAGGAAGCTAAACCCTGTTCCTGTCGAATATATCTCATTATAAGGTTCAACGGTGTCTTTTAACCCTCCTGTCTCGCGGACAATCGGCAGGGTTCCGTAACGCAGGCTCATTAATTGACTTAAACCGCATGGTTCAAATAATGACGGCATCAAAAATGCATCACAGGCAGCGTATATTTTGTGTGATAATGCTTCTGAATAGTATAAGTTGGCGGAAACTTTATCGCTGTATTTCCAGGCATAATGACGGAACATATTCTCATATTTTTCTTCGCCCGTTCCCAAAATGACTAATTGAATTTGATCATTCAAAAGTTCGTCCATCACATGAGCGATTAGGTCAAAGCCTTTTTGGTCGGTAAGGCGCGACACAATCCCGATCATCATCATTTTTTCATCTTGCTTTAGTGAAAGTTCCTTTTGTAACGCATGTTTGTTCCGATGCTTTTCTTTACGAAAGTTCCGTGCGTTATATTTAAAGGGGATGTGATCATCTGTTTCTGGATTGAATTCGTCGTAATCAATACCGTTTAATATTCCTCTTAAATCATTGCTTCTGGCATTCAAAAGCCCGTTAAGCTGTTCACCGTAGTAATCCGTTTTTATCTCATCGGCATATGTCTTGCTGACAGTCGTTATCGCACTTGAATATACCAAACCGCCTTTTAACAGGTTCGCATCCTTAAACAATTCAAGTTTGTCAGGGGTGAAAAAATACTGAGGTAAATCGGTAATCTTCTGAACTTCCTTAATATCCCATTTGCCTTGAAATTTGAGATTATGAATCGTCATTACCGTCTTGATACCGTGGAAAAATGTGTTCGCCTGAAAACGTTCACCTAGGTATACGGGGATTAATCCTGTCTGCCAATCATGGCAATGGATGATGTCAGGCTTAAAATCAATTACGGGTAAAATCGATAGTGCCGCTTTGGAAAAAAAGGCGAATTTCTTAATTTCAAATAATCCGTCCGTACCGTATGGGAGAGCGCCGCCAAAATAGCCTTCATTATCAATAAAATAGTATTTGACATGATCTAACTCACATTCTAAAATTCCGACATATTCGTTTTTTGAGTTAAAATCCATCATGAAATGAGTTTTATATGTAAGGAGCGCTTTCATTGGCTGGCTCATGCATACGTATTTGGGAAGGATGACGCGAACGTCGTAGTACTCGGGATCAATATTTTTGGGTAATGACCCAATGACGTCGGCAAGTCCTCCTGTCTTGACAAATGGTACCCCTTCCGAAGCTACAAAGATAATATTCTTCATCTTCTAAAGTCCTCCAAGTAACTGTTTTACTGCCATTAATTAGCAGTCCCTGTTATTATAGCATAAAGGAGGGGTATATTACAACACCTATGCTTAGTATCGGTATTGTAACCGAATTTTATCCGCGATTAGGGCGATAAACTCTGAATTAGTGGGCTTTCCCTTACCTGTATTAATCGTATAACCGAAGAGGGCGTCCAAGGTTTCCATTCGGCCGCGGCTCCAGGCGACTTCGATGGCGTGGCGGATGGCGCGCTCTACGCGGCTTGATGTCGTTTGAAATTTGGCGGCAATGGTAGGGTAAAGTACTTTTGTGATTGAACCGAGCATTTCCGTATCATTGACGGACAGCATAATGGCATCCCGTAAGTATTGGTACCCTTTGATATGCGCAGGAACACCGATTTCATGAATCATATCGGTGACATCACGTTCCAAATCGTATGTCACAAAGCTATTTTTTTTCACATTTTCATTTTTCTTATGTTCCGCTTGCATCAGATCTTCTTTTCTGCCAAGCCCGCTGGGGACGGTGATCATGATTTGAAATTCTTTGTTCGCACTCATAAGATCACCAAGAATCCGATAGATATTTTCATTGTCCTTGGCGGCTGTCATCGTTAATTTTTCCATAAAACTTCCTCGCTTTCCATTTTGCTGCATATTTTGATAATAAGTTATGTTATTATTATAAACTTGATAAGATATGATATACAAGCTTCAGGCATCGCGTAATCTTTTTGAAGTATTGGAAATCGGAATTGCGGGTCAAGTCCGCAATGTCGAATCAACCCAACAACATAAGTACCTCCTCCTGAGTCGCGGCATTCCTTGCTTTGTCCGCTATTTCTTTAGCTTTTTCGGTTGTTATGCCCGCAAGAATTTCTTTTACCTTAGCGATTTTGTTCGGCTCCATACTGAATTTTCTTAAACCAAGGCCGCATAGCAATAACGCGCCGCGCTCATCTCCTGCCATTTCTCCGCAAACGGAAATATCTTTGCCTTCTTTATTGAACACACTTATGACATGATGAAGTGTCCGCATCATCGCGGGGGAAAACGTCTGATAATAATCCGCTACGGTCGGATTCATGCGATCGGTTGCTGATAGGTATTGGCATAGATCATTCGTCCCAATACTGGCGAAATCCACTTCCCGAACGGCTAAATCAATTACGGCGGCGATAGAGGGAATTTCAATCATTATCCCAAATTCTGCTTTACCGAAAGGAATCCCCTCTTCTTCCAACTGTGCTTTTACATCATTAAGCATCTTTCGCCCCATGCGAATGTCTTCAATACTTCCCGCCATCGGTAACATAATCCGCAAGTTTCCATGCAGCGCACTGCGAAGTGCCGCTCTTAACTGGGTATACAAAAGTTCAGGTTTTGCGAAACAAAGGCGTAATGCCCGTAAGCCTAAAAAGGGGTTTTCTTCCTTTTGCAGTTTCATATACGGGAGCGTCTTATCCCCCCCAATATCCATCGTCCGTAACGTGACAGGGCGCTTACCCGCGGCTTTAAGTACCCGACAATAAGCCCGGTACTGTTCTTCTTCTTCGGGCAAGCAGGGGCTTTCCATATATAAAAATTCGGTGCGGAAAACTCCTGCGAAACTGCTGTATTTAAAAGTTTCAGCAGTGAAAATTCCGCCGATATTTACACCTATTTCATATGGAGTACCGTCGGCAAGGAGGTTTGGTTTATCAAGGAAAAGGTCTGATTGCCTATTACGCTCTTTAAAAGCTTCCTGTTTTTTTAACAAAAACGCTTCTGTTTCCGCGTCAGGCTTTATATATATTTCACCTGTCAGGGCATCAAGACCGATATAAACACCCTCCGACAATAAGCGCAGACAATCTGCCGCGCCCACGACGGCGGGAATACCGAAGCTGTTAGCGATAATGGCGGTATGCGAGGTCGCGCCGCCTTCTTCGGTTATAATACCGAGAATGTTATTGTGGTCAAGAGCAGCTGTTTCACTGGGCAAAAGCACCTTTGCCGCTAAAATGCACGGGCTTTTTATTTGTGATAAATCTTGTGACTTTTTATCCTGTAAAACGCCAAGTAGACGATCTCTGACATCACGGAAATCATCCGCACGATTAGCTATCAGGGGATTGGGCGCCTTTTCCACAAGCGCAATAAACTCTGTATAGACCGAGCGAACAGCCCCTTGTGCTGTTTGAGACTGCTCAGATATCCCTTCCGCAACCATTTCCAAAATTTCGTCGTCATCCAAAATTTCTTTATGGGCGGAAAAAATCCCTGCTTGTTCTTCGCTTTTTGCGGCATTTATGAGTTGGTCAAGTTCTTCGTGCGCCTTAATCAAAGCCTCGTCAAAACGCTCCTGTTCAGTCGCTTTTTCATTCGCGCCGCAATACTCTTTGTCTATGTCAAATGTTATCGGTTCATACAAAACCACCTGCCCGAGAGCAATACCCGGCGACACCCCATTCCCTTTAAGTATCATACTAACCTCCCATGTATACTCTCAATCAATATCCGCGCCGTTAGATGCAATTACTTTTTTATACCAGTCAAAAGAATCTTTTTTCCGACGGGCAAAAGTGCCTTTTCCCTCGTTGTCCACATCGACATAAATAAAACCGTAACGCTTCTTCATTTCCCCTGTCGATGCGGATATAATGTCAATCGGTCCCCATGTCAGGTATCCCCATAAATCGACGCCGTCATCAATAGTTTCACGAAGGTCACGGATGTGTTGACCGATATAGTCAATCCGATAAGGGTCATGAACAGAACCATCCGACTCGACAACATCGTTTGCGCCAAGTCCGTTTTCCACGACCATAAGCGGTACCTGATAGCGGTCATTTAATTCATTTAAAATATATCTGAGACCCTTAGGATCAATCGTCCACCCCCACTCACTTGCGGTTAAAAACGGATTTTTCGCTCCCATCAACAAATTGCCTGTTACTTGTTTATCAGGTTTAATGTGAGAAACACAGTTGGAAGCGTAATAACTTATCGAAAGAAAATCAACTTTGCCCTCACTCAGAATTTTTTCATCTTCTTCGGCAAAATTCAAACTGACTCCGAGGTTATCGAAAAGCCGCTTTGAAAAACTCGGATATTTACCGCGAATCATAACATCACAGCATAAATAGTTCCCTGCCTGCATCGACTGTTGAGTGGCAAGAATATCATCAGGATTCGGAGTAAGAGGATAATTCGCCAGCGCGGTAATCATACCGCAGACCTTGTTTTCGGGATCAACTTTATGAGCCAGCGCCACCGCTTTCGCACTCGCGATGAACTGATGATGCAATGCCTGAAAACGCGCATTTGGGTCATCTTTCATCTTCGGATCGCCGATTATCAGAGGAATTTCATCGGCTTCAGGCATTTTTCCGACCAATAAATCGACGCTTACGGGTAAAGTCATACAATTAATCTCGTTAAAAGTCAGCCAGTATTTTACTAATCCTTTGTATTCCTTAAACACTACTTCGCAGAAGCGGGCATATAAATCAATCGTTTCACGCCCGAGCCAACCGTTATGTTTAATGGCTGTCTGCGACGGAAGCTCGCCGTGATATAATGTCACCAGCGGTTCAATACCGTGCTTTTTACATTCTTCAAACATATCACGATAAAAATCAAGACCCTTACGGTTCGGTTCTTTATCGTCGCCGTTCGGAAAAATACGTGTCCACGAAATACTGGTACGATAACAGGAAAAGCCCATTTCGGCCAACATCGCCAGATCATCCTTATAGTAATGATAGCCGTCAATTGCACTATGTGAGGGGTAATAACGATTAGGGTCAATTTTTTTGGTGAAAATACGCGGCGCTTGGTATGAACCTGCCGTCAAATGATCGGTCAGGGCAGGGCCTCTGCCGTCTAAATTCCATGCCCCCTCTGTCTGTTGGGCGGTTACTGCGCCGCCCCATAAAAATCCTTTTGGAAATGCTTTATTCACTATTTTTTCTCCTTTTCTTTATTCACCAAACCCTGCCGCGATAAGACTTTCAAGGCTGTCGATTGCCTGTTGCTCGTCGTCTCCCTCGGCGGATATTTCCACTTGCGCACCTTGACCTATCCCTTCGGCAAGTAAACGCGCAATACTTTTGGCATTAACTGCACTGCCTCCTTCCGTCAGGTTACGGATGGTGATTTTCGACACAAATTTTTTCGCTTCCATTACAAAAACCGAGGCCGGCCGTGCATGAAGCCCTGTACGGTTTATGATTGTTGCAGATTTTGTATACATCGCAATTTTCCTTTTTTTATTTTACTGTTTCGTTGACGGCGGCTTCTTTCTTTAATAACTGCTTTTCATAAATCTTAAAGAACGGGTAGTACATCAGCAAACTCACAGGTATCAGCAGGAACGGGAATATCGCGTTCGTCCAGCTTAGCGAACCGAAAAAATCAACCATCCCAATCGGCATAAATGTTAGAATCAATACATACGGCGGAACCAAGAAGCCTGTCGAATAACCAATCCAATAAAGGATGATAACCACCACGGGGGTCAGGATATATGGTATGGCAAGGATGGGGTTATAAACAATTGGCATACCGAAGGTGACGGGCTCGTTGATTGAAAATAAGCTCGGGACGATACCTGCTTTGCTGACGGCCTTAATCTGCGCCGATTTGCTCCGCATTCCCAGAATAACAAGCCCCAGAGTCCCGCCGGCCCCGCCGATCGCGGTATGCAAAAGAACAAGTAAAATCGGATGGAACACAGGGTCTTGCCCCGCGGCAACAAGGGCTCCGTTTTCAAGGATTACCTGCATATATAGAGGCATACAAACAACAAAAACAACGGAAGTTCCATGGATGCCCAAGAGCCACAGAATCATCGCCGCGACGGTGATGAAGATAACCCCGCCAAGAGAACTGACGGCGCCGAAAATCATCGTGAAGATACCCG
>WQST01000131.1 GCA_009787745.1 Lachnospiraceae bacterium | reverse complement strand
GTTGAATATCTGGCTGAGGAATATGAAAAATTGCATCCCGAGCGGCATATTGAAGTTCAGGGCGGCGGTTCGGGGGTCGGCATTAATGCCGTTGAATCGGAAGTCGCCGATATCGGGATGTTATCACGGTCTCTTAAAGAAAGCGAAAAACATTTATGGTCGGTCGAAATAGCCAAGGACGGTTTAGCAATTATTATTCATCCCGAAAATCCTGTTTCCGATTTGACGCATGAACAAATCTGTGCTATCTACGCGGCTGAAATCACTAATTGGAATGAACTTGGCGGAAATGATGCGAAGATTCATGTCATGACGAGGGAGGAAGGTTCGGGTACGAGAAGCCAATTCAGCGACCTTGTCATGGGCGGAACCAGGATAACCCCTAAAGCAATCGTCCAAAATTCTAACGGGGCTATTAAACAGCTTGTCGCAGGTGATATTAATTCCATCGGCTTTATCTCTTTGGGCGTCGTCGATCAAAGCGTGAAAGCGATAAAAATCGACGGTATTGACGCTACGCCCGAGAATGTCAGAAATGAAACCTATACTTTATTCCGGGCTTTTATATTCGTCGCCCAAAATGAACCTGACGGCAGTATAAAGGACTTTATCAATTTCGTTTTATCGGATCATGGCAAACAGCTGTTAATTAAAGAAGGATTAATCCCGTAATAAATATTATCGCAATGACGGAGTGGTTTATGAAGAAATTCAAAGAAAATTTATCAGGTCGGATATTTTTGCTGTTCGCCTTATCATCTATCTCGGCACTGGCTTTGATTACTGTTTTTATCGTCGTGCGCGGTATCCCGATTATTTCGGATGTCGGTATTATGGATTTTGTTTTTGGGATGAACTGGGCGCCAACCGAGGGGGAATATGGGATTTTTCCGATGATTGTCGGTACTGTCGCGGTTTCTTTGGGCGCAGGGCTTATCGGTGTCCCGATTGGGTTATGTTGCAGTATTTTTTTATCGGAATTTGCGCCGCCGTTTATCACAACTGTCTTTCGCCCTGCGATTCAGCTTCTCGCAGGAATTCCGTCGGTCGTTTATGGGTTCTGGGGGTTGATTTTTATTGTTCCCCTGATTCGCGATTATCTGGGCGGACCGGGTTTAAGTATTCTGGCGGCTTCGATTATTTTGGCGATTATGATCCTGCCGACAGTCGTCAGTATTTCCGAAGTATCTTTGCTGGCATTGCCGCGGCAATATAAAGAAGGTGCGCTGGCACTTGGGCTTACGCATTGGCAAACGATTCGCTGTGTTATGCTTCCCGCGGCGAAATCAGGTATTGTCGCCGCTGTCATCCTTGGTATCGGAAGAGCAATCGGCGAAACAATGGCCGTTATCATGATCGTCGGGAATGCTGTGGCGATGCCCGAATCAATTCTTGACCCCGTCAGAACACTGACTACGAATATTGGTATTGAAATGGGTTATGCCACGGGCATCCATCAGGAGGCCTTGTTTGCTACAGGGATTATTTTGTTCGTTGTTATTATGATTCTTAATGCGACGGCGCAGTATATTACCAGAAAAAAATCAGGATAAACTACTGCCGCTTCGGCGGCATTACAGGAGTTACTTATGAAACTAAAAATTAACGCCAGAACTTCCGAATATATTGCCAAAGGGTTTATTTGGGGAGCCGCGATGTCAGTAATGATAGTCCTTGTCGCGATTATCGTTTATATTTTGGTAAAAGGCCTGCCTGTTATTAATTTTAGCTTTTTGACGACGAATCCGTATAATATGGGGCGTTCGGGCGGTATTGCCTCAACTATTGTGGGAACAATTTATATAACGGTTGTCGCAATTATTATTGCGGTGCCGTTTGGGATCGGAACAGCTTTTTATTTAGCGGAGTATACGCAGGAAAATATTATTACCAGGATTATTCGTTTCAGTGCGGAATCACTTGCGGGTATTCCCTCGATAATCTATGGTTTGTTCGGATATATCTTCTTCGTCATGTATATGGGAATGGGTTGGTCGATTCTGGCCGGCGGCCTGACCTTAGCTTTTATGATTCTGCCAACGATTATCAGGACATCGGAAGAAGCTATTCGCGCTGTTCCGCATATTTACCGTGAGGTTAGTTTTTCGCTCGGCGGTACTAAATGGCAAACGATTATTAAGACGGTTTTCCCGTCGGCGATACAGGGAATCGTGAACGGCATCATTTTGAGTATCGGGCGTTGTATCGCGGAAACGGCGGCGGTTATTTTTACCGCGGGGTCGGTGCTTAGTATGCCCGGGTCGTTATTTGATTCAACGCGAACAATGGCGGTGCATTTTTATATCCTTGCCAGCGAAGGTATTTCGATGGATAATGCGTATGGGACAGCCGCATTACTGATAATTATTATCTTTTTGATTAATGTAATTGTCAATGCATTGGTGAATCGCTTTATCAGCAAGAGTAAATAGTTTTCAAGAGAGGTTAAAGTGTCAGAGAATAATATAAAGATCGAGATAAAGAATTTCAGTTTTTATTATGGTCAGAAGCAAGTTATTCATGACCTTAATTTAAAGATTCATAAGAATGAGATAATGTCCTTTTTCGGACCTGCTAACGGCGGGGTAACGACTCTTCTGCGTTCACTCAACCGCCTTTTTGAGCTTAACCATAACACACGTTCAGAAGGTGATATTTTAATCGACGGCGAAAGTATTTTTGACCCCGATGCAAGTGTTACGGAACTTCGCCGCAAGGTCGGAATGGTGTTTGAGATTCCGACGCCCTTACCGTTATCTATCTTTGATAATGTCGCTTACGGACCGCGGCTTAATAAGAAGAAAAGTAAGGATGAAATCAATGAGGTCGTTGAGCAGGCAATAAAACAAGCGGCGCTTTGGGATGATGTCAGTGATCGTCTGAGAGCCCCCGCGATGAGTTTATCGGGCGGACAGCAACAGCGTTTATGCATTGCCCGCGTTCTCGCATTGAAACCGGAAGTTATTATTTTAGACCGCGCATGTTCAGGCCTCGACCCGATTTCGACGGCGAAAATCGAAGAATCTTTAACAAAACTCAAAAAACAGTTCACTATCGTCATTGCTCCACATAATGTACAACAGGCGATGCGAATTTCCGATCGGGCGGCATTTATGCTGATGGGGTATCTCGTTGAAGCGGGAGCGGATATTTTTACCCATCCGCAGGATCAGCGCACCGACGACTATATTACAGGGCGATTTGGATAATCAGCATTTAAGAAAAGGAGGAAGTTATTTATGAGAAAGCAGTTTGATAAACAGTTAGCCGAATTGAACGGTAAGCTTGTGGAAATGGGTCAAATCGTTGAAGAAGCGATTGCTAACGCAAATAAGGCTTTGATTGAGCGTGATACTTTGCTTGCGAAGCAGATTATTAATTCTGATGATGAAATTGACAATATGGAAAAGGAAATTGAGAGCCTTTGTCTTAAGCTGATTGTTAAACAACAACCTGTTGCTTCGGATTTACGGCTTGTTTCGGCGGTTCTTAAGATTTTAACGGATGTTGAGAGAATCGGCGATCATGCTTCGGATATTTCGGAAATCATCACGATGATTGACGGGGAATATATTAAGAAGTTAGAGGATATTCCGAAGATGGCGGTACTTACTCAGAAGATGGTGAATTTGAGTATTGATGCGTTTGTCAAAAAGGATGCGGAACTGGCGAAAAAAGTTATTGCCAGCGATGATGAAGTTGATGATTTGTTTGTCGCGGTTAAGGATGAGCTTATTACAATAATTAACGGTAATCCGAAGAATGGAGATCAAGCGATTGACTTGATTATGATTGCTAAGTATTTCGAGCGGATTGGCGATCATGCGGTTAATATTGCGGAATGGGTTATTTTTTCGCTGACGGGGTTCCATAAAGATATTCAGGTCATGTAGACGTTTGATTTATAAGGATTTTGCAAAAAAGAATTTCTCTTTGATGAGAATTCTTTTTTTGCGACTCAGAATAACAATGGGTAAGGGTTTTAGTTTGGATTGTATTGTTTATTGTTCTGTGATATTATAATTTAATGAATATGGAGTATTTTGAGGAATGGTTTAGATAGATGCAAAAAACAATTTTTGTGGTTGATGATAATTTATCGAATTTGGCACAGGCCGAGGAGGTGTTGGAGGATCATTATTTGGTGATTACTTTGACGTCGGCTGAGAGTATGTTTGCTGTTATCGATTCAGTGGTTCCCGATTTGATATTGCTTGATATTGTTATGATTAATATGAGCGGGATGGAAGCTTTGCAGATTCTTAGGTCGAATCCTAAGTATGCTGAGATTCCGATTCTTTTTTTAACGGGACTTACGGATTCCGATACGGAAACACTTGGGATTGAACTTGGGGTGACAGATTTTATTGCGAAACCTTTTTCGGAAGCTATTTTGCTTAATCGGGTTAAGAATTATATGCTTTTAACAGAACTTAAACGGATTTATGCCGAGAAGCTTGATAGTCAATAATGCGGAGATGGGGTAGTTTTTAATGGAAGCCTTTAATTATATATTTCTTTTACTGGCGGCAGTTTTAATTGCGAATTTAATAAATCGATTTATTCCTTTGCTTTCTGTTCCGCTTATCCAGATTGGGCTTGGTGTTTTAATCGCCCTTTTTTATTATGATTATACGGGGTTCGAGTTTTATTTTGAACCGCAATTGTTTTTTGTCTTATTTCTGGCGCCTTTAGTCTTTCATTCTACGCGAACTTCTGATTTAAGGATTATGCGGCGGATGATTAGCCCGATTGTCCTAGCGGCAGTGGGGCTGGTGCTTCTAAGTGTTTTTGCGATCGGCTCTTTTGCTAATATGCTGATTCCGTCGATTCCGCTGGCGGCGGCTTTTGCCCTGGCGGCGGCTTTGGGGCCGACCGATATTGTGGCGGTTGAAGCGGTGGCGCACAGGGTTAAGATGCCTAATCGGATTCAGAGCATCCTTTCAGGAGAATCGATTATTAATGATGCGTCGGGGATTGTTTGCTTTCAGTTCGCCGTTTTGGCGGCGGCGACGGGAGCGTTTAATTTTCTGTATGGGTTCGGGCGCTTTTTTATTCTGGCGATTGGCGGATTAGTCGTTGGGATAATTATTACGATTATTAAGTTTGCCTTGGTTCGTTGGCTGAGAAATCTTAATATTCTCGTGGTATCTTTGCATATTGCCATCGGAATCGTGACGCCTTTCGTTATTTATATGATCGCCGAGGAATTGGGGACCAGCGGGATTTTGGCGGTTTTTAGCTCAGGTATTTTGCACTCATTATATAAGGACAAATTTAACCCTGAAATTATTTCGCATAATAATGCCACGGAAAATGTCTGGTCTTTACTCTCCTTTAGTTTAGACGGGCTGGTTTTTGTTATTCTGGGGACGCAGCTGCCTTCGCTCTTAAGGGTTGAAATCGGTTGGGCGAGCGGTTTCGGCGGACGGCAGATAGTTTTCTATGTCCTGATGATTTATCTGGCAATTGCCGTTTTGCGCTTCTTCTGGTGGATAATTACGGTCAGGCAAAAAACTTACAGCGACGCTCAGGAGCCTGTCGGGATAATTCGGGCGGGATTGATTTTTAGCATGGCGGGAGCGCGCGGTGCTGTTTCGATGGCAAGTATTTTGTCTATCCCTTTGCTTCTTAGCAACGGGGCGGAATTTCCCGAACGTGATTTGATTATTCTGATTACATGCGGAATTATTACCATTTCGATGCTTGTGACTAATTTTATCCTGCCGCTGTTGGTTAAAAAGAATACCGATGTAAAATTCGCGGATATTGAGCAAGAAGCGCGGACGGAAATACTTAATACCGTTATTAACCGTTTAAAAGAATCGATTACGCCTGAGAATATTTCCGCCTCAAAGGTTATTATCCACGTTTATTATCAGCGTCTTAACAAAAGGAGGATTGACGAACGGAGCCGCGAAGGGAAACGGACGCGGTTCGGGGTCAGAAGCGGTATTTTGTTATGGGAAAAAGATGTCGTTCTCCATATGATAGAAACGGGACAAATCAGTGAGACCCAGGCGGAGCATTATCTTGATGAATCTGAGCGTCTTTATGATGAAATCGGGTATAAGCATGGGCCGATTAAGTCGTATATCGCAATTTTAAAGCATCTTCTTGAATATCTTACCTGGAAGGAAACGACTACCACGCTTGAACGCGATATGCGGAAACTAAAAGAAATTAAAGCGATTATGATGGAAGAAAAACAACAGGAACTCCATCTGGCGAAAGACGACCCCGCGCTGGCCATTATCGCCGCTGAACATGAGCGCGTCGTGTCCGCCCGAATGGGTTTAACCGAAGAAGCGAATACCTCTGAGCATATGGTTACAGAGGTTCTTGAAGTGGCAAATAATGCGCTTTATATGGAACGGGTGCTTATTCAACAGATGAGTGACGCAGGACGGTTATCGCCCAAAACGTCGAAAGAGATGCAGGCAAATATAATTTTATTAGAAGCGCAATTGCATACGGAACAAAAAAATGGCCGCTCGACAGGCGCCGTTAAGCCAAAGGTTCATTGATAAATTCTCGGTCTTTGTCTTTAGTATGTCTATATATTAATTGCTTTTTCCCTGCTTATTAGGTATACTTCTATTTATATAAATTTATCATAACCCCGAAAGGAATGAATCATGTCTTTAATAAATAAGTGGCGCGATATTGCCTATTCAGAAACAGCTAACAAGGGCGACCTTAAGAGACTTTGGGACGGCTATTTTGCCGATGAAAAAG
>WQST01000130.1 GCA_009787745.1 Lachnospiraceae bacterium | reverse complement strand
AACGGCAAGACCGCTTCGCCTGCCACACGCAAGTGCAAGTCGCGCCAATAACCAAAATATTCAACTTTTCCGATATATTCACGCCCGACATTAAAGCCGCCGACGTAAGCAATTTTACTGTCAATAACGACTATTTTACGATGGTTGCGGTAATTTACCCGCAAATGAAGCCGTCTTAATAAAGCAGGGAAAAAACCGACGACCTGAATACCGTCATTTCTTAAGGCGCGCCAATATTTTTCGCGGACATGCCGCGAACCCATGCAATCATAGAGGACACGCACTTCGACACCGCGCTTGGCTTTTTCTTTCAAAATCGTGCGAATACTTTCAAAAACCTCGTCTTCGCGGATAATATAGTATTGTAAATGGATGCTCTTTTCGGCTTTTTTCAGATCATCAAGAAGTGCGCGGAATTTCTCCTGTCCGTCACTGATGATATTAATCTCATTATTAGAAGTCAAAATCGCTCCCGATGTTTCCAGATTGTAGATAATTAAATCGGAATAGCGATCGATAATCTCATTATCTAGTGACAATTCTTTATTGCGGATGGTGAGGCTTTGATTGCGGATTAAATTACTGATGCGATCTTCGATTTCTTTTGTTCTGAAAATCCTGCGTTTGTGCATGTCCGTTCCGATTAGCAGATAAAAAATGAAGCCGATTATCGGGATAAAATAAAGGATTAACAACCATATCCAGACCGATTTCGGCTCTTTACGTTGAAAAAAGACCACCATTATCGCCAATAGCAAATTGATGATAATAAGATTGGCGAATATAAAAGAAATTATAATTTGTGTTATTTCCCAAGCTTTTCCCACTTTTTTTCCTTCATCTTATCTTTACTTATTATTAAAGTAGTGTTAGAATTGATTTGGCATATATTCTCACGTTTCGGAGGTTTTATTATGAGTACCCCTATCTTGATTATGATTATTGTTTTGGCTGTAACAACAATCGCTTTGGTTGTTCTTTACATCCTTGGCAAAAAAGCACAAAAAAAGCAGGATGCGCAAAAAGAACAGATTGACGCTATGAAACAAACTGTTTCGATGTTGATTATTGATAAAAAGCGGATGAAGCTTAAGCAAGCAGGTTTACCGCAAGCAGTTATTGATTCAACACCTAAGTTAATGCGAGGAGCAAAATTACCGATCGTTAAGGCGAAAGTCGGTCCGCAGATTTTATCTTTGGTCTGTGAAGAAAAAATCTTCGATTCTGTTCCTGTAAAAAAAGAGGTTAAAGCTGTTGTAAGCGGCATCTACATAACCGAGGTTCGGGGGCTTCACGGCAAAAATGTTATCCAACCGGCGAAAAAGAAGGGCTTTTTTAAGCGAATGACCGATAAGCTTCAAGAAAAGGGCGGAGCTAAACCGCTTAAATAGACTTTAACTTAGCGATAATCCGCTTTCGCGGTTTCTGATATCAACGCTGATTTGGCAATCAGCCAAAAACATATAATTTACGTCAAGACGGTAATCGACCTGAACGAGAATGCGTTTTTCTTCCTCTGTCATTTTCACTTTTCCGGTATCGACACCAACGATGATTTCACCATAGGGTGTAGTATAATTAGTGATGTTTTTCTTTTTTTCCTCGAAAATCATGTTAACGATTACGGCACCTTTTTTGGTTACTTCTAAATAGTCGTTACGAAATTTAATGCGGTTTTTGATAGGGTCAGGACAATCTTCCTGAACCTCTTCATAGACAATGTAGTGGTTCCCGTTTTTTTGGTAATATTCGGCAGGCGTGATGGTTTCGATTATTTGGTTGTCGTCGCCGATTTCGTATTGGAGGCCTTTCAAGGAGAGAAGGACTTCTTTAGTCATATGTAAGTTACCTCTTTTCTGTTAAATGCGTGAAGCTAACACGCTTAGTACTCTTCTATATTTATCGTCTTAGTGGTTAGATTTCTGTAGTTTATTATCGTATTGGCAAATATTTTAAATTTTTCGGCGCTGTCACTGACGTAGAGGCGGTGGGAGTGTGAGGCGTCTTTTAAGGTTTTGTTTTCGGTTAGGAGGTTTAGGTCGGTTAAGAGGTCTTTTAGTTTTCGCGCGGTTTCATATGCGGGGTTGATAAGGGCGACTTTTCCCCCCATGATTCGGGTGATTGTCTCATGGAGCAAAGGATAATGGGTACATCCGAGAATTAGGGTATCGATATCGATTTTGATTAGGTCGTTTAGGTATCTTCCTGCGATATCAATAGTGACGGGGTCGTTCAGTAAGCCTTCTTCAACTAAGGGGACGAAAAGGGGGCAGGCTTTACCTGTGACACTAATTTCATTATTGAGATTCTTTATGTAGCGGCAGTAGATATTACTTTTTATGGTGGCTTCGGTGGCAATGACACCGATTCGGTTGTTTTGGGTCGCTTCGGCGGCGGCTTTGGCACCCGGTTTTACGACTTCTATCATCGGAATGTCGTATTTATTTTCGATTTCTTCCATCGCGAGGGCGCTGGCGGTATTGCAGGCGACGACGATTGCTTTGACATTAAGTGTCTTTAAAAAATTTACGATTTGCTCGGAATAGCGCGTAACTGTTTCGGGTGATTTGCTGCCGTATGGAACGCGGGCTGTATCGCCGAAATATACTATTCTTTCATTCGGCAGCTGGCGCATTATTTCGCGAAAGACGGTGAGTCCGCCAACACCTGAATCAAAAACGCCAATGGGAGCGTTATTATCGGTCATTTAACTTCCTTTCATTTACCATATCCCGAATACGAAAACGAATACGGATTTGTTCGGGCGGGATATTAAATTTGTTAATGTAAAGATTGGTTATATCGGGGTCTTTTTCGTTCGCTGTCTCTGCTTCTATTTTTATGTTAACCGTATCTGACGTCAAGCAAAGCTCAGGGTAAATAAAACCAAAAAATGCCGCTGTACATAATATCATAAGTCCTGTTTCTAAATGTTTTTTCATACTCTTCCTTTCAATTATATTACTAGTAGGAGTATGACCGAAATTATCGGGTTTATACTTCGGAGATTATGTCATAATAACATTATTACCGTTCATCTTCAATATGTCTGATTATTGAAATCTCCTGATTATCAATATGAATCCTGGCCGCCATCGCCGCCGCATCGCTGTTCTTTTCTTTAATCGCTTTGAAAATTGCTTCATGCTCTTCTATCAGCATATCATGTTTGATATCGTCTTGTAAATAAATGAAGCGATAACGGTATATCTGTTCCGCCAAATTATTAATCAATTGTTTCAGCCGTAAGTTTCCTGTCGCTTCTATGATTATGTTATGAAAAGCCACGTCGGCTGTCGCCATCATGGTTGTGTCTCCTGTCTTTAGTACTGTCACAAACTCATCATGGGCTTTTCTGAGCAGCTGAATTTCATCAGGTGTGATGCGTTCACAAGCAAGTTCGACACTCAGAACATCAAGCGTCCGGCGTACTTCTAAGACGTCGCGCATACCTTTTACCGTCATTTGGGCGACTTCGGCGCCGCGGCGCGGAATCATTGTGACGAGCCCTTCAAGCTCCAGCTTACGGATTGCTTCCCGAATGGGGGTACGGCTGACCCCCAGTTGATCCGCCAGGCGTACTTCCATTAACCGCTCACCGGGCTTAAAGCGTCCTGTCAGGATAGCACGGCGGAGGGTATCAAAAACAACATCACGTAATGGCAAGAATTCATTTAATTCTACACGCAAGGGTTCCATCGGGTTCCTTTCATTTTAATTCGGTATTCATTGGTTCGGTTAAATAAATCTCGTATTTATTCTTCATTTCGCTAAATGCGGACAATGCTTTTTCTTTATTCTTAAAAATCCCGAAAACACTTGGCCCGCTACCGCTCATTAGTGCATTTTCCGCACCGAACGCCATTATATTACTTTTTATTTCATTAATGACCGGGTATTTTTTAATCGTTACCGCTTCAAGTAAATTCGCCATTCGTGAAGTTATTCCATCTAAATCATTATTCTCTATCGCCGCAATCATTCCATCTGCATCAGGATGATTCTCAATTCCGCGCAAATTAAGATTTTCGTATACCCACTTGGTCGAAACGCTTATATCAGGCTTTATGATTAAGATATGGCATGATGGCATCGGCGGTAATACGGTTAGTTTTTCACCGATACCTTCTGCTTTAGCCGTACCGCCGATGATGCAAAAGGGGATATCGGCACCGATTTTCTTACCCATTTCGCACATTGTTGTAATAGGTATACCTAAATCCATAAGCTCATTAACGCCGTGAAATNCCGCCGCCGCATCTGAGCTTCCCCCTGCCATCCCTGCCGCGACAGGAATTTTCTTGTTTAATAAGACTGAGATTCCTATATTCTGAGGGATACTATAACGTTCAATAATCGCTTTCGCCGCTTTATAAACAAGATTATGCTCGTCTACGGGAATTTCCGATGAGTCTGTAATAATTTGAATTTGCGGCGTTCCTGTGTTTATAGTTTTTTTTTCGAATGTCAGTTCGTCGTAAAGATTAATATTTTGCATAATCATTTTTACTTCATGATATCCGTCCGAGCGGCGGGCAATAACATCAAGAGCAAGATTTATTTTTGCGTAAGCTTTTCGAATTACTTTATTCATGCTAACCTCCATGCCTTGCCAATT
The DNA here is from genome assembly GCA_009787745.1 of Lachnospiraceae bacterium. Classification (GTDB taxonomy): domain Bacteria; phylum Bacillota; class Clostridia; order Lachnospirales; family Lachnospiraceae; genus UBA935. The sequence goes on along the minus strand of WQST01000130.1, from coordinate 2,127 downwards.
TAGAATATCTTTTCATACTTACTATATTATCAAAAGAAAGAAGACAGTGCAACTACACTATTTGTGCATACACTATCTTCTTCTTAGGTCTTTCTTTCTTTAGTTTCTAATTTGCATCCTGCTTATTAAGATATTTTTCTTTTGTCGCAAGCCCGCCTCGGATATGGCGCTCTGATTTATTAACATCAAGTACTTTTCTCGCTTCTTTCGCCAGTGATGGATTGATTTGAGTCAGTCTGTCTGTTACGTCTTTATGTACGGTGAGAGTTAATAAGAAATGTTCCCCAAGCCTCCGTTTCAGTATTTTTGCTCTTATTTGGAAATATTTTTTTCACCCCTAATTCACCTCCGAATTTTCCGCCGCAAAAAATCACTGTGGTTCAACCATCTGCAAACCATTCATAAGGTTTACGTCAAACTTTTTTTAACCGTTAATATGTTTTTATTTCCTTCGTGCCTGTATTTAGCCGTGTCCATAAACTTCTTCACCATGAACACACCCAAACCGCCAATCTCTCGTTCATCCGCACCGAGTGTTACATCAGGGTCGTCCTTTTCCAAAGGGTTATACGGTTTGCCCTTATCTTCAAATTCAATGATTATCTCATCGCCCACCGAAATACGAATGGTCGCGCCGCCCACTTCAGGGCTGTAAGCGTAGTGAGCGATGTTGACGAAAATTTCCTCCACCGTAATGGCAATCTGCGTTTGCAGCTTCAAAGTACAGTCGGCAGCTTCCAACTCCGCGCCGATAAATCCCAAAACCGCGTCAAGGTTATCAATTTTTGCGTCTATTAAAAGTTCTTTCATTGCGCACCTCCTATTATTTTCAAAACCAGCATGGTTATGTCGTCGGCCTGTTCCGCGCTTTCGCTCGTGTCAAACTCAATTTGCAATGTTTCCGCGTTTTTTTCGTTTTGAATCAGCACGAAGGTTATTCCTCCTCACAAAATTACAACAAGACTGTTCACGCCGAAAGTCTGCCTGTAGTAGATTACGTTTGCCGACTGCGTGATATATTTCATGCCGATAATGTCGAGGTTTTTCTCAATATCGTCGGCGATATTTTCCTTGTAATATTCGACAGCGTCGAATTTTTCACCCGCGTTTCTGAACCGCAGTATTATTGTGCCTTCAAGAATAAACAACCGAACCGAAACCGAAAAATCCTTGGTTTTATTCTTGTTTATAATCAGCGTGATAATTTCCTCCACCGACATGGAAATCTGCATGGTCTGCTTTGGAGGAAGTCCGCTTTCTTCGCAGAAATCACTTATTTTTGCCGCCGCTTCGCTTGCTTTCTCGAGTTTGTTTTCCACCGAGAAAGATATATAACGCCCGTCTTTTTCGAGTTTTCTGCTTTGCAATAACAAAAACGACAAATCTTTTTGCCTAAACCTAACAGCCACCAACAGGAACGCCGTAATCAGCAAGGTCAAGACACCGGACAGCGGGAATGCCACCCAAATGCCGTTTATGCCAAAGCCCGCCGATAAAATATACGCGCCGCCGCAAAGCAAGGCAAACTCCTGTAAAAACGGTATGGCATTCGCCAGTTTCAGCTTTTTTGCCGCATTGTAATAAGACGAAAAAATGGACGTGTTCAATACCAAAATGCCGTAAACGGCATAAAAGGGCATCGCGGCAAAAAAACCGCTGTCCGCAGGAAGCCCGAATATCCCGGCAATTTGCGCGTTAAAAACCACAAACACAACCCCGGCAATCAGCATAAGAACATTTCCGTAACGAAACGCCAGTTTCATGGTCTGTTTGATGCTGGTTATATCCTGTTCCTCATTGAAAACGCTTACAAGCGGCACCAATGTCTGCGATATGCCGACGATGAACGCCGTGCTGAAACGGTGCAGCATAGACACAACGCCGAACACCGCCAAAGCCCCGCCGCCACCTACGCGCAGGAACAGCGCGTTAAGGATTATCGTTGTAAACAGGATATACAAGCGCGTAAGCCCAACGGGGCTGCCGGAAACAAAAATCGCCTTTACATATAATTCCTTTGGGAATACAAATTTAAAATGCTTGCGGAGCATTACCATAGAAACGGTAAATCCCGCCGCCGTGCCGATTGCCTGTCCCAACGCGATTGCTCCTATTCCCATAAAGCGA
>WQST01000129.1 GCA_009787745.1 Lachnospiraceae bacterium | reverse complement strand
CCGGTGATTGTATGTATATTGCCGTTAAGGGTAATTTCGGCGTTTATGTCAATTCTTTTACCGATTTCCCGACGAAGGTCGCGGAAATTCCTGCGGGTGCTTTTATGGGAGAAATGGCGGTAATCGACGGCTCACCAAGGAGTGCAACAGTTATTTCCGAGGAGCAGGGAATGGCGGTGGCAATCGATAAGGAGCATTTCCGTGCGCTTCTTGATAACAATCCCGATATCGCCACCAAAATCCTCAAAACTTTAAGCAGCCGCGCCGAATCAACTGCGGCGGCGGCTAAAGAAATCGCCGCCGAAAGCGGCAAAACAGTTGCGGAGATTCCCGCCGACTTAAAGGATCCCGATAATTTAGCTCCCGAAACATATTATGATTCGATGATTTATTTGGCAGGCCTTATCAGAGAGCTTAATAAGTTCTTCAATCCTCCCGGTATGGATGAAGAAATCGAAATGAAAACCAGCTTTAGTGCCATCAGGCTTTTACCGCAAGGATATAAGAAAAGTGATGAAACGGATAAGCGCGACAATACCAGTTTACTCGCGAATTTCAACTGCGTTTGTCCATATTGCGGTAACGGTTTTAAGGGTAAAATCCCGCTCTTCGCCCGTTTGACTGCCCAGGCAAAAACAGGTGATTTCCGGGTTATTTACAGTAATATGAATATCTTGCTTTATCACAATCTGGTTTGTCCGAATTGTAATTTCTGCGATTCGTATCAGGAATTTTTGCGGGAAAGTAAAGCGGCCAAAAACCTTAAAGTTACGGGAAATCAATTCATTAACGAGGAAGGTTTCGCAGGGTTTAAGGATGAGAATATACATGATTATAATGAAGCTGTGTTAAGCTACTATCTTAATATAGAATGCTTAAAGCAAACCCCCGGGTCTGAGCTTAGAGCAGGGAAAACATGGCAAAGGCTTCATTGGTTATTAAAAGATATGGGGCCGAATTATAAAAATCATTCGGTTGACGCCGCCATTCAGGCCAATGAGAATTTTGCAATCTTCCTTGATAAAAAGGGTGATACCTTAGAGACAAAAGAGTTTATGACCTTAAATATTATTATGGGCGAATTGGAATGCGCCGTCGGACGTAAGGAAAATGCGATTAAATGTTTCGAAAAAAACTTAAACATCGCCAAATTCCAAACCCATGAACTGGCAATTGCTAGTCTTAAAAGATACAGGGAATTGAAGGCGAATTAAATTATTGTCTTTGCGCGAACACTTCCTATTATAAAGGGGTTTAAAATGAGCAATTTTGAAATTACATTCCTGGGAACTAACGGTTCCATTGCATATAACCACGGCGGCCGCGTTAAATACGGGACGAACTCCATCTGTGCCGTCGTTAAAGCGGGTAATGATACCTTGATTTTCGATGCGGGAACAGGTTTACCGGGAATTGCCAAAATCGAAACGGGCCATGAGATAAATATATTTTTGTCCCATTATCACACCGACCATATCAGCGGACTATTATTTTATCCTGCCTTTTTCGACCCGCAAAAGACCATTTCCTTTTATGGGCTTGGCGATGTCGAAGCGATAATAGATGATTTCCTCTCACCGCCGCTTCATCCGATTAACCTAAAGCTTTTTAACGCGGCTTTGGAATTTAATTCCGTCAGTAGCGGCGATGTTATGCATATTTCGGAAGATGTGAGTGTCAAAGCATATCAGGTTTCACATCCGGGCGGCGCTTTGGCATACCGGGTGGAGTATGATGGCAAGTCGCTTTGCTACCTTACTGATTGTGAACTCAGCAATCATCAGGATGATGAAGGGCTTCTGTCCTTTGCTAAAGGAGTGGATTTATTGGTCTTTGACGCCTTTTTTGATGACGGAAAAGTAATCAAAGGCTGGGGGCATCCGAGTTTTACCGAATGCGCCGAATGGGCGAAAAAAGCCGAGGTTAAGCGACTTTCTTTATTTCATCATGAGTTTAAGTTAACTGACGCGGAAATCGACGAAAGAGAAGCAAAAGCAAAAGAAATTTTCCCCGAAACATTTACGGCGGCGGATTTTATGACCGTGATTATATGAATTTATCAGCATCACAAAAAGGATACGGGATATGAAAAAGCTTTCATGGCTCAAAGACAGTCTTATTCAAATTATGTTCATCAGCTTCGCGGTGGTGTTTACGGTTTTTATTGCGCAAATTTCCCTGACTGAGCAATACACCGTTTATTATAATGGAAAACTCGAAGAAAATGCGAAAAATATGGCTCGTAACGCCGCATTACTATTTTCCGAACACAGCGATTTGGGTACGGCTGAAAACATGAGTTATGTTTTAAGTGCCATCTTCCAGACCGGCGGCGACAATGAAAAAACGTCCTTCACGATTTACGGCGCGGACGGCAAGTCTATTTTTTCTACTGCCCGCCCGTATACCGAGTTACCGCCCGAAGCTTTAGACGGTGAATATACATATTTTGAAAGCCCCTATGTACGCACATATGTCCCGATTGAAACAGCTGCGGCTTCATATATATTAATGATCCAAATCGATGATACTTCTTTCATTGATTATAGCGGTTTATTATCAGAAAGTATGTATGCCTCGCTTTTCCGCGGTTGCTTCATGATGGCGGCAGGTTATCTTCTTTTTTCTGTCATCGGTAATCTGCGGAAGAAAAAGAAAACCGACATCGCTTTGGACGATGAAGAAGACGATTTACCTATGCCCGAAGACCCTGTCAGAAAGAGGGAAAAATGGTTGCGGGTACTTGTACAGCTCATTTCGATGCTGGTCTTCGTTTTATTGGCACTGCCCTTCCTTTTGCTTGCCGAGAGTTTGTGGGTTGTCGGAGTAATCTTTTTGTCGATTTCCGCTATCCATCTTTTACGGATTCTCTTATGGTTAATAGCGTGGCAATCGAAGAAACCAATTAGTACTTACGCGGCACAAACAATGCAGTTTTTCGTTTTCTTAGTCGTCTTCTTAGTTATGTATGTAATTTCTATCACCGGCGGTTATACTACGCAAATCGAAGCTATGACACAAGATGAACTGATTAATTCTTCCGTTTTCGCCGGGCTTTCCCTTAGCGGTTCCGACCGAACTTACCATGATTTATTAGAACAGTCGTTGGATATGGATTTCGGTATTAATAATGAAGTTTTGCTGATAATGCCCGATGATAATAATTTCGTTATGGTAAAAAACGGCTTATCGATACCTGAAGCAAATGATTTGTTTTTTTCAGCTTGGGAAGGTCAGACATCAGTCACAGGGATTCGCGGCGATTACAAATACGGCGTAACCGTCGTTTTAGACAGCGACTATAGCGCTTATGCTCTGATCGCCATCAGACAGTCTTCTTCGGTTCTTGCCGACGAAATGCAAGATACGACGATTGACTTTTTGCTGGCAATGTCGGCGACGGTTTTCGCGTTTGTCTTTTTATTCGTTGAACTAAACCGATTATTAGAAATTCTCAATATTCCGAACTTGAAGCGGGAGCGTGAATTTAAGTATGCATCAGGTTCACGAAGCTTGATGTTCCTAGCGAATGCATGTCGGTATGTTCCGCTATACTTCTTTGTTCTTATTGTCAGAGATATTTACCACCATAACCCCGTTGCGTGGTTGCCCGGTGATATTGCAACGGTTCTGCCAATTGCCGTGGTGCTGTTAGTTATGGCGGTCGGCAGGGATATCGCCGCCAAAATCATTCGGCTTAAAGCCCGCCGGATGATGATTTTTGGTTGTTTCGTGGGAATGATTGGTTTTATGGCGCTTAATTTAGCGACCACTCTTCCGCTTTTGTTACTGTTACTGACCGTAACATATTCGGGGCTTTCGATGGTCTATAACGGTATTTGGGATTATGCGAACCTAAGTGCCTACAGCGGTTACAAAGAGTACCACGACCTTAATGAACAGACTTTGTCGGGTGAATATTTAGGCGGTACGGCGGGAGCGGTTATCGGCGCGATGGTCTTTGATAAATTCGGGCTTTTTGCCGCTTTTACGCTCTCGGCAGTCATTATGCTGATTCTTGCGGTATTAATCCGAACCATGCTACCAATCGGAAATGTCGCTGTTAAAGCCGAAAAACTTGAATACGGATTCTTCCGCTTTTTCTTTTCGGGGCGGGTGTTGGTATTTATGTTCTTATTATTAATGCCGTTCGTCTTCGGTGAGTATTTCATCGAGCAATTCTCACCGCTTTATGCCGCGGCGATCAATCTGTCGCCCGGTGCGGCTTCATGGACATCGCTCATCATGACGATGACGATTGCTTATCTCGCACCGTCCCTGCTTAAACTGTGCGGACAGATGAGCAAAACGGCGATTTGTATTTTTGCTAATTTAATCGCTTTGGCAGGGCTGGTTTTATTTATCCTGATGCCCGGGCTTATCGCGATGTATGCGACTTCGGCGATTATCGGTTTATCAATCGGGCTTGGCAAAAATATTTTTGCCGCCAGGTACTTAGAAATTAATGAAACCCATCTTTATGCGGGCAGCGGTTCGGTTTATAACTTGTTTGATTCTTTATTCGGGCTTCTGGGTGCGGCATTGTTTACATTAGCTTATATGTTGTTTGTTTAGTCAATTTGTCATCCTGAATCTAAGCTTCGGATGGCACAAAGGAGAAAAGTATGGGACTAATATCAAATATCGCGAATATCTGGCTTTCAAGCTGGAAAAGTGTGCCTGTTGATTTAGGCGGGGCGACACAGGTCGTTACCCAATCGGGCGGGGCGGGAAGCCGCATGTTTTCCCTAATAAACTCGGCGGTATCGAGCGGCTCAACAGGAGCGGTGATGCTGACGATGACGGTTACGACCCTGTTATCTTCCGCAACGCTCGCATATGATATCGTAGTTGATAATGATTCTCCTTTACAGGTCCAGGAGACGGTATTCGATTCGGGGGTTATCACCGATGAAGAGGGAAATTACCTTCCCGAAGTTTTCATTGATGAAAACGGAAATATCATCTTAGCCGACGCCTCCGCTTCGGAAGCTTTTTCGATGATGGATCTTAGCCGCGCCGTTAATGACCCTGATTTTGATTTTTCTTATTTTGCCGACCGCTTCGATATCACATCAGGGTTGCTCGCGGATTCTGATGATTTAATTGATGATACGGAACTTTCGGAAGATGAACTTTTGTTGCTTTTTAATGAAGAAGATGAAGAAGATGAAGGCGAAGAAATACTTTTGTTAGATGAAGAAGCGGAAACGGCGGAAGAAGAAGTTGCTTTAGCTGATAACCTTGTGGCGGCTAATAATGTCGCCGATGATACAGCTAACGTTGAATTACCGGTTCCTGCTGTGATTCCAAGTCCCGAACCTGTTGCCGAACCTGTCTATATACCTGCGCCCGCACCTGCGCCAACGCCTGCGCCGACGCCCGCACCGATTGTTAAATCCAACCAGCAAGGATTCGCAATAGCCAATCCCGGTACACTTACTTACGGCGATGCGAATTTGCAGCTACTGACCACCGGCGGGAACGGAAACGGGGCGGTTACATTCGAGCGCATTTCCGGAACATCGCTTAATGTTACCCAAAGCGGACTCATATCCATCGAAAGTTTCGGTGATACCGTCATAAAAACCACCAAAGCCGGCGATAGCAATTACAACGCCGCTTCCGCTTCGTTGACTATCTCAGTCAACAAGCGTAACGTAACCATCACCCCTGATTCAGGTCAGGGCAAAGTTCGTCACGAGATTGAGCCCCCTCTCACTTTCACCGCAAACCCTGCGCTTGTGGGCAATGACACATTTCAAGGAGCGCTTAACCGTGCTTCGGGCGAGACTGTCGGTAATTATGGTATCACGCTCGGTAGCTTAGATGCCGGAAATAATTATAACTTGACCCTCGGCAGTAATGTTAATTTCACTATTACTCTTGCTACACCGAATTATACCCTTCCGACTGACCTGACCGCGACTTACGGTGAATCTTTGAGTGACATTACTCTTCCGCTCGGCTGGGCGTGGAATGCGCCCGGCGACCTTGTCGGGAATGCCGGAGAGAGAGCGCACAAGGCGGCCTTTACCCCTGTAGATACTGATAATTATAGTATTATTACCGTTGATTTAACTGTTACTGTCGCAAAAGCGAATCAAGCAAGTATATCTATTGATAACCCTGCTTCGTTAACTTACGGCGATGCTGATGTACAGCTTACCACCACCGGCGGAAGCGGAACAGGCGCGGTATCATTTGAGCGCGTTTCGGGAACATCGCTCAATGTTTCGTCAAGCGGAATCTTAACCGTCCAAAGTGCCGGTGATACAGTTATCGAAGTTACTAAAGCCGGTGATAATAATTACAATATCGCTTCCAATATATTGACTATATCAGTCAATAAGCTTGCTGTCGCTATCACCCCTGATTCAGGTCAGGCCAAAGTTCGCCACGAAGCTGATCCCCCCCTCACTTTCACCGCGAACCCTGCCCTTATCGGCAGCGACGCCTTCCAAGGAGCGCTTAGCCGTACTCTTGGNGAAACCGTCGGCGCTTATGATATTACGCTCGGAAACTTAAGCGCAGGAAATAATTATAATTTAACCCTTACCGGAAATACCCAATTTACGATAACTTCGGCTATCCCTAATTATACCCTTCCGACCGGTTTGGAAGCGGCTTATGGTGCTTTATTATCCGGTATCACTCTGCCATCAGGCTGGACTTGGAATAAGCCGAGCGACTTAGTCGGAAATTTAGGGGAGCAAATACATGAAGCGACCTTTACGCCTACCGATACCGTTAATTACACGACCGTCACCCTTGATTTGGATGTTACGGTCACAAAAGCCGTTCCGACTGTCGCCAATATACCGACGGCTTCACAAATGAATACCGGAAATATGCTTTCATCATCGACACTCTCAGGCGGTACTGTTAACGGTATCACAGG
>WQST01000128.1 GCA_009787745.1 Lachnospiraceae bacterium | reverse complement strand
ATAATCATCACGCTCAGCGCCGACTGAGACATATTTGATGGGGCAGTCAATCGCTTTTTCGATGTAGTAAATATAATCTAATGCTGCTTTCGGTAAGTCCTTCGCTTTTCGGCATCCTGAAATATCAACTTTGAAACCATCTAAGTATTCATAAATCGGTTTCGCTCTTAATAATCTGTCGCCGGTCGGAAATTTGGTTGTTATTTCGCCGTCTATCTTGTAAGCGGTACACACCGGTATTTTATCCATATAAGATAGGATATCCAGTTTCGTCAGGGCTATTTCACAGGCGCCTTGCACATGTACCCCATACCTGCTGGCAGGGATATCAAAACCGCCGACCCGACGCGGCCTGCCCGTGGTTGCGCCGTATTCCGCACCTGCCTCACGCAGTGCCGCCGCTTCGCTACCTGTCATTTCGGCGATAAACGGCCCTTCACCGACACAACTTGAATATGCTTTCATAACACCAACGACACGGTCAAGCTTCGCACCCGGGACGCCGGCGCCGATCGGCGCATATGCCGCCAATGTCTGCGAGGATGTAGTATATGGATAGATACCGTAATCAATATCCCGAAGAGCCCCTAACTGGGCTTCAAAGAGAATGTTTTTTTCCAGTGAAGCGGATAAAAAATCCATCGTATCGGTTATATAGGGAGCGATCACAGCGCCGAACTCATCAAGCCAACGAAGGTTATTTAACAAATCAACTTTGTTGTTATATCCTTTAAAAGTCAGATTTTTCCATTCTGACACTTCTGTCAGTTTTTGTTTGAGAGAAGCGGAATCCAGTAAATCGCTCATCCGCAAACCTTTTTTCATGTATTTATCACCGTAGACAGGCGCGATCCCCTTACGAGTCGAACCATACATTTTCTCGCAAAGCCGATCTTCTTCCATATTGTCCTGAGCTTTATGATAAGGCAGGCAGATAAAAGCTTTATCACTGATTTTTAGATTTGCGGGTGTAATTTTTACTCCTTTAAGCTTAAGACCGCTAATTTCATTGGCCAGATGCTCTAAGTCAATGACCATACCGCCGCCCATGACGTTAATGACATCTTCCCGTAATATTCCCGACGGCAAAAGATTAAGGATGAATTTACCCTTTTCATTGATTACTGTATGCCCGGCATTATTGCCGCCTTGATATCGGCAGATGATATCATATCCTTCCGATAATAAATCCACCATTCTGCCTTTCCCCTCATCACCCCAATTAATGCCGACTACTGCTGTAAGCATAGCAAACCTCCATTATACTAAAATGTTTATTTCAATTCCTAAAAGTGCTTTATTTTCATCAAGAATCGCTTTGACTTTTGTTAAAAACTCGTTTGTTTGAGTAACCGCCATGCCCGTAAAGTTATCGGCATTTAAGAGATTATCAAGTTCATCCGGACTTAAGTTAAATGATGTGTCTGATGCAATCCGCGCAAGCAAATCATTTTCCGCCCCTTCAAGCTTTATTTTCTTCGCCGCTTCTACGGAATGAAACCGTAACCGCTCATGAAGAGTTTGCCTGTCGCCGCCTTTTTTTACGCAGTGCATCAAGATGTTTTCTGTCGCCATAAACGGTAATTCTTCCGCCAAATTGTTCTTTATCCGATTCGGATATACTGTCAGCCCGCCTGTGATATTCGTGTATAACATAAGAATGGCGTCAACACAAAGGAAGGTTTCAGGGATTGTAATACGGCGGTTCGCCGAATCATCGAGCGTCCGCTCAAACCACTGTAAACTTGCTGTTAAGGCGGAGTTTAAGGTATTTACTGTGACATACCGTGCTAAGGAAGCAATCCGTTCACTGCGCATCGGATTACGCTTATATGCCATCGCACTTGATCCGACCTGCCCTGATTCAAACGGTTCATCAACCTCTTTCATATGTGACAGTAAACGGATGTCATTCGAGAATTTATATGCACTTTGTGCAATCCCTGATAATACCGATGATATATAAAAATCGACCTTTCGCGAGTATGTCTGACCCGAAATATCATAGCTTAAACCTGTTTCGGAAGCATCGCCAAAATTCAGTTTCGCGGCGATTTTTTGTTCAAGCAGTTTCACTTTTTCCTTATCGCCGTCAAAGAGTGCTAAGAAACTCGCCGCCGTACCTGTCGTCCCTTTACAGCCAAGCAGTTTCAAATTACCTGACACGAAATTAAGGTGTTCAAGGTCAAACAGTAAATCCTGAATCCATAAAGCCGCCCTTTTACCGACCGTCGTCGGCTGTGCCGCTTGAAAATGGGTAAAAGCAAGACACGGTAAATCTTTATATTTATCCGCAAAATCATATAGCTTTGAAATAGTGTTTAGCAATAATTTTTTTATCTGTCGTAATGCGGATTTTTGGATGATAATATCGGTGTTGTCGCCCACATAGCATGATGTCGCGCCCAGATGGATAATCGGTTTTGCGGCGGGGCATAGTTCACCGTAAGCGAGGATGTGTGCCATAACATCATGGCGTGTTTCCGATTCATATCTTTGCACCGTATCATAATTAATATCATTTATATGGCTTTTCATGATCGCAATTTGTTCATCGCTTATATCTAACCCCAGCTCTTTTTGGCTTTCCGCCAGTGCTATCCAAAGCTTCCGCCAAGTTGAGTACTTGTTATTGTCAGAAAAGATGGCTTGCATTTCTTTGCTTGCATAGCGCTTGCATAAGGGGTTTTCATAACGGTCAGACATTACTAATCCTCCATGTCGCACTTTGTGCGACTATAATACCTGCAAGAATAGCGTTTTAAGCTATTCTTGCAGTATGAATAGTGCCCGCGAAGCGGGACTAGTTAATCTTTGGTGTCGGACCTTTGTCCGACGCCTTAGATTAACTCTTCATACTATCCTCCTTAAGCATTCAGCGTAGATATCCGCTGTTTGGGTTAATATATCATTGGGAATATTGGCAAATTGCATCTCACCGTTTTCTTTATTGTTAAGTAACCAGTCCCTGACAAGTTGCTTATCGAAGCTTTTCGGTGATACGCCGACCTGATAATCATCAACGTCCCAGAAACGGCTCGAATCAGGAGTGAAAATTTCATCGGCCAGAACTAAATTACCATCATTATTAAGACCGAATTCAAATTTCGTGTCCGCGATAATAATTCCCTTTTCATATGCGAAACTGTAGCAAGTATGGTAAAGATTAATGCTTAGTTCCTTTAATTTACTTGCTAATGAATCGCCCAGTTCCTTCACAACATCTTCATACGAAATATATTCATCGTGTCCGATATGCGCTTTTGTCGAGGGGGTAAAAAGCGGTTCGTTAAGCTTTTCGGCCAATTTATATTCGCCTTCAATTTTTAGTCCGCAAAAAGGCTGATTATTCTTATAAGCTTCCCACATGTTGCCGAATATATAGCCTCTGACAATAAATTCAAACGGCAGCATTTTAAGTTTTTTTACTAATACTGTACGCCCTGCAAATTCATCTTTTCGGAAAAACTCAGGCATATCGGCTAAATCAACTGAAATGATATGATTAGGAACGATATCTTGCGTATAATCAAACCAAAATTTTGCAATCGAATTAAGCACCTTCCCTTTATCCTTGACAGGCTTAGGTAATACTACATCAAAGGCTGAAATTCGGTCAGAAGTTACAATTACCAATTGGTCATCTGAAACCTCATAAACATCCCTGACTTTTCCATTAACTATTTTTTTCATTTTTAATCCCTTTCTTTTTTCTTGATACTTATTCTCTTATGCTTGCCAATACCCGCGAATTTGTGCGCAAGCACAAATTTGCAACCTGAATCTTTGATTCAGGTACTGAAGAGCGCCCGCGAAGCGGGACTAGTTAATCTTTGGTGTCGGACCTTTGTCCGACACCTTAGATTAACTCTTCATACTATTCTCCTGCATGTTTAATACCGAGTATTTCCAACTCTTTTTCATTAAGTCCGACACCGCGTAACATCAGGCGATTTCCTTTTAAGCTCTCAATTGAGTTTATCCCCATACCGCCCATCATTTCCTTTATTTCATGCCGCCATGCCAACATCAGGTTAACAAGCCGTTTATAACCAATCTCAGGATTTAAACGTTTGACAAGATTAGCTTCCTGTGTGGCAATCCCCCAATTACATTTTCCGCCGTGACAGCTTCGGCATAAATGACAGCCTAGCGCCAATAATGCGGCTGTCCCGATATAAACGCAATCAGCGCCAAGGGCAATCGCTCTAACAATGTCCGCGCTGGAACGGATGCTCCCGCCGACGATAATAGAGACATTGTTGCGGATACCTTCCTGACGCAACCGCTCATCAACACTGGCTAATGCCAACTCAATCGGGATTCCGACATTATCGCGAATCCGTGTCGGAGCCGCTCCCGTTCCGCCGCGATAACCGTCGATGGCGATTATATCCGCGCCGCTTCTGGCAATTCCGCTGGCGATAGCAGAAATATTATGAACGGCGGCAATTTTTACAATCACCGGTTTTTGGTAACGCGTCGCTTCTTTCAGCGAATAAACCAGCTGCCGCAAATCCTCGATTGAATATATATCATGATGCGGCGCGGGTGAAATAGCGTCGCTATGTTCGGGGATCATCCTGGTACGAGAAATATCACCGACGATTTTGGTACCCGGTAAATGCCCGCCGATACCCGGTTTCGCTCCCTGACCCATTTTTATTTCGATCGCCGCGCCGCTGTTAAGATATTCAGGGTTTACGCCAAAACGGCCCGATGCGACCTGAACGATGGTGTTTTTGCCATACTTGATAAAATCCTCATGAAGGCCGCCTTCGCCTGTATTATACATAATTCCCAGCTCAGCGGCCGCTCTTGCTAAACTTTCATGAGCATTATAGCTGATCGAGCCGTAGCTCATCGCGGAAAACATGACCGGCATGGTCAATCTTAGAAGCGGCGGCAGATTGTTAATGATACTGCCGTTTTCGTTACGGTCAATTTGTTTAGGCTTGGTACCGAGAAAAACTTTGGTTTCCATCGGCTCACGAAGCGGGTCAATGGACGGATTAGTCACCTGCGAAGCATTCAGTAAAATTTTATCGAAATAAATGGGGTAATTTTCGGGGTTCCCCATACTTGAAAGCAGTACTCCGCCGCTTCCCGCCTGCCGATACAACTCATTTATCGTTTTTACACTCCAGTTACTGTTTTCTTTATAAGTGCTTTCGCTTCTTTTAATCTTCAAAGCGCGGGTCGGGCAAAGGGATACACAGCGGTGGCAGTTAACGCATTTCGAGTCATCACAGGACAATTTATCCACATCCGCAATATATTCATGCACCTGATTAGCACATTGACGTTCACAGACGCGGCAAGTGATACAACGGTCGGGGTTGCGGATTATTTCATAATCAGGATAAATATAATTTATCGGCATTTTGCTTCACCTCCTGTCACGCGGATAATTACAGGTTCTCCGCCTTTCGGCGACCACACGGTATCTAAATCGGGTTCGATAATCCTGATGGCGGCTTCTTCACTCGCGATATATGTCGTGTCATCCTTTTCACCGACGACCATGCTTCTTAATTTAAGCCGATCATTAAGTGCCATCAAACCGCCGTCAAAAGCCACAATGATAGAAAACGGGCCCGTTATAAGCTGTTCGGCGAAGACTATCCGCAGATATTCATGCAGTTCTTTTTCTTCATTAGGCATCCGTTCAATGGTTTGCCAAAACGGAGCCGCAATAACCGAAGCGATTTCGTTAAAAGTAAGCTTCTTTTTCCTGTTAAGGTAATCAATAATATATGTAATAACTTCCGTATCCGTTTGAAGAGTACATTTGTATCCATACATTTCAATGGCACGGCGATTAGCGTCATAAGATGAAATTTCACCGTTATGTACGACTGAGTAATCAAGCAGGGCGAAAGGGTGCGCACCTCCCCACCATCCCGGGGTATTCGTCGGGTAGCGGCCGTGAGCGGTAAAACTAAAGCCTTCATATTCATCCAAGCGATAAAACCGCCCGACATCTTCGGGAAAACCAACCGCTTTAAATACACCCATATTTTTCCCGCTGGAAAATACATAAGCGCCGTCAATCCGCGTATTGATGCGAAAAACACATTTCTCTGTAAAATCACGTTCTTCGAGCTGGCTTTCATAAAGCTTCGTATGAAGCGGGATAACGAAATAGCGCCATATTAAAGGCTCATCGGTGATTTCTTTTATTTTCCGTGTCGGTATCTTGGAAAGATTTATAATATCAAAATGCCGTTCGATAAATTCTTCGCATTCTTTTTTGGCATACGGAGAATCATAAAATATGTGCAACGCATAATAATCTTTATATTCAGGATAAATCCCATAAGCAGCAAAACCGCCGCCTAAGCCGTTAGAACGATCATGCATAACCGCTATTGACTTAATGATTGCTTCACCGCTCATCCGCTTTCCTGATTTGTTAATAATTCCCGATATTGCACAACCTGACGGTATTCTGATTTGACCTTCTCGTTGCATAAAACATCCTCCTAAATCACATAAACAAAGACGTCCATCACATTATGTACTGCAACAATTTGCTATGAGTACATGATCTGATGAACGTCTTTGTTCAACATTTACAGTATATATCAATGGTGTCACCTAGTCAATAGGAATTTTTATTTATCGGACGTATATTAATGCCTTCCTCTACTAAGTATTCTTTTAATTCCGACACGGCGAAATTTTTCTTCATTCGCGGGGAATAGAGCATACTACTGATTATTGCCGCCTGAGCTTCCGTATTTACGAAAAGTTCTTTTAAATGCCTTGGCTCTCCCGCACCGCCCGAGGCAATCGTCGGAACCGATACCGCGGCGTCGGCAAGCTTCATCAGCGTAAGGTCATATCCCGACAAAGTCCCGTCGTTATCAATACTGTTAACACAAATCTCCCCCGCGCCCAGCGCCTGCCCCCGTTTAATCCAC
>WQST01000127.1 GCA_009787745.1 Lachnospiraceae bacterium | reverse complement strand
ATTATTGACCGCACCGCGTAAAACAGTGTGCGCCAGGGGGTTTCCGGTGGTATTTACTTCCCACCCGCGGTAAACAAAGGAGTGTTTTTGTTGAGCGGCGTAGACAGAATTAAGCATGACGGTTAGGTCGCCGCTGGTGGGGTTTTTCATTCCTGCGGGTACATCGAAGCCGCTGACGGTTAAGCGGTGTTGTTGGTCTTCAACGGAACGGGCGCCGATAGCAACGTAAGAAAGGATGTCGGATACGTAGCGCCAGTTTTCGGGGTAGAGCATTTCATCGGCGGCGGATAAACCTGACTCTTTAAAGGCGCGGATGTGCATTTCGCGCATGGCAATTAGCCCCGCAAGAAAATCGGGTTTCTTTTCGGGGTCGGGTTGGTGGCTGATGCCTTTGTAACCTTCACCGGTGGTACGGGGTTTGTTGGTATAGATTCGGGGGATAAGAATTAGTTTGTCTTTGACTTTTTCGTTCACCTTGCTTAGGCGGTTTACGTAGTCACAGACGGCTTCTTCATTATCAGCGGAGCAAGGTCCGATGATGAGAAGGAATTTTTTACTTTCGCCCGTGACGACTTTTTTTATTTCGGAATCAAGCGTTTGTTTTTGGGTTATCAGGGCGTCGGGAAGGGGATAATCGGTGCGGATTATATCGGGGGTGGGTAGTTTTTTTATGAATTCGAAAGACATAGGGAACCTCCGTCGTTTTTTTTGTGGATTATGAATTGACACCGTAAACAGTATATTATAGGTTATGATTATCGTCAAGTTGCCAAATGGGGTGACAGAAGATATAATAGGAAAATAAAATACAAGAAATAGGATAGCGCTGTTATGTATAAAATTTTGGTTTGTGAGGATGAAGAGAATATTGTCAGTTTTTTGGAAGCGGAGCTTCGGTTTGAGGGTTTTTTAGTAGATGTGGCAGGTGATGGGGAGAAGGCGATTGAGCTGTTTAAGGAGAATGAATATGATTTGATTTTGCTTGATATTATGTTGCCAAAGAAGAATGGGCTTGAATGTCTGCGCGAGGTGCGTAAGATCGGCGGGGTTCCTGTAATAATTTTGACGGCGCGGAAGGATGTATATGACAAAGTGGCTTTTCTTAATAGTGGGGCGGATGATTATATTACTAAGCCGTTTGAGACGCTTGAGCTTATCGCGCGGATAAAGCGGAATATTGAGCGGGTGAGTGGTATGAGGGGAGTTAAAGTGAATCATACGGGGCTTCGGGTTGATAGTGAAAATTATCGTGTGTTTATTGGGGAAGCGGAACTTTCACTTACTAAGACGGAGTTTGAAATTTTGAATTATTTAAATACGAATCAGGATAAGGTCAAAACGAGGGATGAAATATTGAATGCGGTATTTGGGGATTTTTATGGGGAATCAAATGTTGTTGATGTTAATGTAAAGAATATTCGTGCGAAGATTTTAAAGTATACTAACCAAGAAGTTATCACTACGGTCAGGGGGAAGGGGTATGTGATACGAGTGTGAGGCTATTGAGCCATGCGATGCACGATACGGAGGTTAATATGAGAAGTTCAACGAAACTAACTCTTTTTTCAACATTCTTAATTTTGGCAGTATTGATGTTTCAATATTTGATGTTGATAAGTGAGGTTAATAATGATGCTCGAAGTAAAGGGATTGATTATTCTTATAATTTTTATTCCATAATTCCGATTATTTTTTTATTGGTAATGGGCTTGATTGCTTTTTTTATAAGTGCGCTTATTATCGACAGGATTTTTAATCCCCTTCGTTTAATGATTTCGAAGATTAAGGAAATCGGCGAAATTCATTTCGAGAATCCGTTGATAATCGATTCAGGTGATGATGAAATAAAGGAATATGTAACGGCTTTTAATAATATGAGTGCCAAAATAAGCAGTTATATCGAGCGGCAAAAGCGCTTCATTTCCGATGTTTCGCATGAGTTGGCGACACCGATTACAGTTATTAACGGACATGCGGATATGCTTTTACGAAGAGGGAAATCACATCCTGAGCTATTAGATAGCAGCCTAAAGATTGTGAAGGGTGAAATCCTCAAAATGGATGGTTTGGTAAACAACCTATTGTTTTTGGCAAGGAGCGATTCGGGCAAGCAGACTTATTCGTTTGAAGTTAATGATCTTACGGAACTTATAAGCGAAAGTGCCGAAGAAATAGAGGTTATTGCACCTGAATTTATTATTGAAAATGAAGTGCAGGGTGATATTTTTGCTTTGTGTGATGCGTATGCTCTAAAGCGAGTTTTGCGGATCATTTTATCTAATGCGGTAAGATACTCGGCGAATAGTAAGCGGATTTGGATAAAAGCTTATGAATCGCATGGGTTAATCAATATTTCGATAAAAGACGATGGGATAGGTATTGCGCTAGAACATTTACCGCGCATTTTTGACCGCTTTTACAGGGTAGATGATTCCCGGACGAAGGTAACAGGCGGAAGCGGTTTAGGGCTTTCGATTGCAAGAGAAATTATCACGGCGCACGGCGGGGAGATTACGGTTAACTGTGAGGCGGGGACGGGATGTGAGTTTATGCTGCTTTTAACAGCGGCGAAAAGTAATAAACCTTCATCAAATCTTCATTTACCGAATAGGACTTCTTCATCAAAAGGGTGCTAGAATACTATTATCACAGCAAGCCAAAAGCAAGTTATATGCTTAAAATGGCGCTTCACTCAATTGTTGAATAGGAGGTATTCATATGTTTATTGGCGGTATAGTTTTATTTTTAGCAGGAATTTTGATTTCGATTATGACGTTAAATTTACAAGTAAGTATTTTCGTAAATGTTCCATCACTGGTTATATTTATTATAGCTTGTGTGGCAACAAATATGTGGGGCGGAGGTAATAAAACATTTATTATCGGGGTGAACGCCTTGTTATCAAAAAAATACCATATTTCTTCCGCAGATAAAGAAAAAGTGATCCGCCTATTCAAGCTGCAAAAAACTGTAGCTATTTATATGTCGATTTTATCATTTTTAATTGGTATTATAAGTGTTCTTGCTAATGCATCCGACATTTATCTGCTAGGTCCAATGATTGCAATGGCTCTGCTCGCAGTTATTTATGGGACATTATTTACGACCTTTTTCCATGCCGCCGTAAGTATGCTTGAAAACAGATATAATTCGGAAGAAAAAGCCGTTATCAGCGAGAAGCAAGTGATTGACAAGATGCTTGAACTTTGCTTCAAGCAAGGCGTTTCACCGGAAGAAATCATTAGTGCCGATGAAATTAATTTTATGAAAAAGTAGACTTAACTAATTGACATTGAGCATATCAAGATTTCATGATATAATACTCTTCGTGAATAATTTATATCAAATAAAACAGTATCAAGGGAATAAGGATATTAAGGTTACGGTACCGGGTTCTAAGAGTATTACCAACCGGGCTTTGTTGCTCGCGGCTTTATCGGCTAAACGTTGCTTATTAAAAGGAGTATTATTCAGCGATGATTCCTTGGCGATGCTTGATTGCCTTTCAAAGCTTGGTTTTGACCTTCATATAGATGAGGAACAAAAAGAAGTAACCATTACCGGATGCGGCGGTAAAATACCCAATAAAAAAGCGCATATCAATGTTCGCAGTGCCGGAACAGCGGCGCGGTTTTTGACCGTTGTTTTGGCTCTTTGCGACGGAGAATATACGATTGATTCGTCGGAGCAGATGAAAAAAAGACCGATGGAACCGCTGATTTCGATATTACGCAAATTAGGCGCGAATATCGAGTGTCTCGAAAAAGAAGGTCATTTTCCCTTAAGAGTTTCCAAGTTTACTTCCCCTAAAAATTTGTCATTTCTATCGGTTACAGTCGATACCGAGTTAAGCAGTCAATTCGCCAGTGCTTTATTGATAGCCGGGGTGGCCGTCAAGCCGGGTCTTTTCGTAACGCTCTCAGGTTCCAGAACGGAAGGCGCATATATAAGAATTACGCTTAAGATGATGGAAGAATTCGGCATTAATTATAAAAAAGTAGTAAAAACTGATAATGAAAGTCAGGAAATTACACATAATAATGAAAAAATATATTCGGTAAGCTATAATGACCAATTTGGCATAAGCGAATATCAGATTGAACCCGACGTATCAAGCGCTTGCTATTTTTACGCCATGTCTTTGCTGCTAAAAACAAATGTCTTAGTGAGAAATATTTTCCCCGGCAGTATTCAAGGCGACATGAACTTTTTGTACCTGCTAGAAAAAATGGGTGCGAAAATGTCTGAATCAGCGGAAGGTATTTGCTTAAACGGAAAAGAAACCGAACATTATTATGGTGTAGACGTTGACATGCAGAATTTTTCCGACCAAGTTATGACGCTGGCGGCGCTTTCCGTTTTTGCTGAGACTAAGACGATTATCAGAAACGTTTCGCACATCAGACGGCAGGAGTCTGATCGGTTAAAAGCAACATTAACAGAACTTAAACGAATAGGGGTAAGCTGTGAATTTATCGAAAATGAAAGCGGGATTTTGATTCGCCCGTTAAAATCATTAGTTTCTGATTATGATATAGAAACATATGAAGATCACCGCATGGCGATGGCTTTTACATTAATCGGGCTTAAAACAGGTAAGATTAAAATCAAAAACCCTGATTGCTGTGCCAAGACATTTGTTGATTTTTTTGATATTATAGATTCTTTGTCAGATGGATTAGTATAACAGAAAGCGATTCGCTCAGAATGAAATATGGTATGGAGGAGTTATGGATACGGATTTAATAAATGAAATTTCCGAACGCGCGATTTTGGTCGGAGTTAATACAGGAGCCGAGACGGATTTCGATGCGCGGATGGAAGAGTTGGAAAAGTTAGCCGAAGCATGTCAAATCGAAACCGTCGGTGTCCTTACGCAAAATTTATCCGAAATTCATCGTTCACTCTATGTCGGTTCGGGAAAAGTAGAAGAGATTAAAGAAGCCGCGAATGCTTTAAATATAGATATTATTATCTTTTACGACACATTATCACCTGCTCAATTAAGGAATTTGCAAAGGGATATCGGAAAACCCGTGATGGATCGAACCGCGCTTATTCTGGATATTTTCGAGCGAAGAGCGGAGAGCAGTGACGCAAAATTACAGGTCGAAACGGCGAAACTGCAATATTTACTCCCGCGTTTAGTCGGGATGCACGACGCCCTAACAAGGCAAGGCGGGACGAGCGGCAGTATGTCAAGCCGTGGCGCGGGCGAGAAAAAGCTGGAACTTGACCGCCGAAAAATCAACCAAAGGCTTACTTTTTTACGAAGAGAACTAAAAGAGGTCGCCCTTGACCGCGAGTTAAAACGCAAAAAACGAATGACTTCACAGATTCCGCTGGTATCTTTGGTCGGTTATACCAACGCAGGAAAATCAACGATTTTGAATGCGATGATTGATACGTATATGAAGGACGACGAAAAAAAAGTTCTGGAAAAAGATATGCTTTTCGCAACTTTGGATACTACCTTAAGACGAATTGAAACCGGTAATAATCATGACTTTTTACTGTCCGATACGGTTGGTTTTATTCATCATTTACCTCATGCTTTGATAAAAGCCTTTCACTCCACCCTTGAGGAGGTTAAAAATGCCGACTTATTACTGCATGTTGTTGATTTTTCCGACGACCAACATCAGGAGCATATCAAAGATACGATGACGACGTTAAATGAACTGGGCGCCGCTCATATTCCGATGATAACGATTTACAATAAAGCTGACAAATGTATGACGGATATTCCCTTCCAAATGGATGAAAACCGAATTTATATGTCGGCGAAAACACGAGCCGGTTTATCGATATTGGTTGACATGATAAGTGACAAAATATTTGCGGAATATATTGAAGTTGATTTATTGATTCCGTATAGTGACGGTAGTGTTGCTTCGCATTTCATGGAAAATGCCGAAGTTTTAAAACGTGAATATTTAGAAAACGGAATAAACTTATTGGTTAGATGCCATAAAGCGGATAAAGAAAAATATGCGTTATATGTTAAGGTATTACATGAGTGAACGATTAAATAAATACATTGCTTCCGTAGGAATATGCTCAAGGCGAGCGGCGGACAATCTTATTTTAGAGGGAAAAGTGCTGATAAACGGCACTACGGCTAAACCGGGCGCCTATATCAATGAAACCGATATCATCACAGTAAACGGACAAACGGTCAAACGAAACAGGCCCGCCAAAGTCGTTTTGGCATTTTACAAACCCGTCGGCGTTACATGCACCGAAAAAGACCGTCATGCCGAAAAAATGATCAAAGATGTCCTTAATTATCCGCACCGCTTAACCTATGCAGGCCGCCTTGATAAAAATTCGGAAGGTCTTTTGCTGATGACGAATGACGGGGAATTAATCGATAAGATGATGCGCGGCGGCAATGCGCATGAGAAAGAATATATCGTTAAGGTTAATAAAGAAATCAATAACGATTTTTTAGAAAAATTAAGAAACGGCATTTATTTAACGGAACTTAAGTTGACGACGCGTTCATGTAAAGCCCGGGCAATCGGGAAGTATACATTTTCAATAATACTGACTCAAGGAGTCAATAGACAGATTAGAAGGATGTGTGAAATGTGCGGTTATAAGGTCAAAAATCTCAAAAGAGTACGTGTGATAAACATCCAACTTGCAGAATTAAAGCCGGGTGAGTATCGTGAAGTAAACGATGCGGAATTAGAAGCACTTTATCGAAGTTGTGGCATGAACTACATACCGTCAACTTATGTAAACCACAAGATATAGCATATTGTTATATAATCCCGATAGGAGCAAATCATGTCAGAAAAAAATGCCCGCTTATCACGAATAAAAGAGCTTACCGAAACCCTTTCGGCGGCGGCAAAAGCATATTACGCGGAAGATCGCGAAATAATGACTAATTATGAATACGACAAACTTTATGATGAACTTAGTACCTTAGAACAGGAAACGGGAATCACTTTTGCTAACAGCCCGACACAATATGTAGGATATGAAGCGGTTTTGGAGTTACCGAAAGAAAGGCACGAAAT
>WQST01000126.1 GCA_009787745.1 Lachnospiraceae bacterium | reverse complement strand
AGGAGTATTTAACTTGCTTCGTAAGAGATTAAAAGACCCTCAATTGTCATTGTTTTCCGATTCCTTATTCGCATGGGGTTAGAAAAATGGGGAAACTCAAATTTAGGATTAATTGACATTTTGTCCTCTGTGAACTATACTTTTTTTATTTAGGGTATGGAGTATTTATGTGGATTGCATTTGCTTTTGGTTCGGCCTTTTTCGCCGGAACGATGACTATTTTAGCGAAGATTGGGATTCGGGATGTTAATTCGAATCTCGTTACCGCTCTCCGTACAGTTGTTGTTGTGATTTTTGCGTGGTTGATGGTTTTTATTGTTGGTTCGCAGAAAACGCTTTTTTTAATCGATGGTAAATCTATCGTCTTTCTTGTCCTGTCGGGTTTAGCGACAGGCGCGTCGTGGCTTTGTTATTTTCGGGCATTGCAACAAGGCGATGTCGCAAAAGTCGTCCCCATTGACAAATCAAGTACTGTTCTGACAATGCTGTTGGCATTTATTTTTCTTGGCGAGGGTTTGACGTGGCCGAAAGTTTTGGCAATGCTTTTGATTGGCTTCGGAACATACTTAATGGCGGCGAAAAAAACGGCCGATAAGGGCAGTTCGCGGTCTTCGGGTTGGTTTATCTATGCTTTATTGGCGGCGGTATTCGCGAGTTTAACCGCTATTTTGGCTAAAATCGGGATAACATCGGTCGAATCTAATCTGGGAACGGCGATTCGGACGATGGTGGTGTTGGTTTTGGCATGGCTGATTGTTATATTTCAAGGGAAGCATCGGGAAATTAAGGATATTAAGAGAAAAAGTTGGGCGTTTATCGGCTTATCAGGTTTGGCGACGGGGTTATCATGGGTATGTTTTTTTCGGGCTTTGCAAGAAGGGCCTGCCGGTATAGTCGTGCCGATTGATAAGTTAAGTATTTTATTTACGATAGCCTTCGGTTATGTTATATTCAAGGAAAAATTGCACCGAAAATCAGGCGTCGGCCTTTTCATGATTTTAGCAGGGACAATCAGCTTGTTGGTTTTGTAATACCTATTCATTATAAAAGCATTGCCATATATATAGGAAGATATGTGACTCCATCTTTAATTATTTTCACGTTTATTACATTAATCATCAGTATTTGTGATACAATGTTTTCCATTAATATGCAGTTTCACGAAAAGGCAAGTAACTCCGATGCGAATTTTACACGAAAAGGCATGTAATTGAACTGCGGATTTTACACGAAAAGGCATGTGTTTCTGCTAAGATTTAAGTAATGCCGCCAATTTTTTCGCTTCCTTCACATCGGCCGCGGTGCAATATTCCTTTGCATAGCGGGCTTTCTCGTATAAGAAAACTAACTTAGCGGCAGTTTCGGAATGTTCTTTATACATCGGAACAAACTCACGCGCCGTCCAATGATTATTTCTGCCTGAAAATGACTCTTTTTCAATTTTATTTAGTATCTCTTTAACGAAGATACGGCGGACTTTTTCATCAGATGTCAGGAAAATAAAACGCTTGGCTCGTTTAGTACCGATTTTTTGACGCTTTAGTGTTTCAACGATATCATTTGTTCCGTCACCGTCGGCAAGCACTATTTTTCGCGCGCGACTTCTGAATACCGCAATGATTAATAGAATGACCGCGGTGACAAATGCTATCGCCAACACAATTACTAAAGCAGTAAATATTAAAATCAAAATATTCTCGGCTACTTCCGCCGCTTTACTGACTTCCTGTTCGGGGAAAAGCTCATAGAAAACCTCATCTTGCCGAACTATCGCTTCTTGTTGTAAAAGCGGGTCAACAGGTTCATTTTCTTTTGGCGCCGGTGTCAAAAACCTAACTATACGCCTAAGTAAATTCAAAAACCAATCACCGATACCGAGTAAAATATCCCTGCCTGCGACCAACGCCATCAACAAAAAAGTAATTAATGCAAAACTGCCAACCAATGAAAGATTGAGCGTAAAAATATTCTTAAGAGGCATCTTTCCTGTGGTTCGGCGGCTCATATCAACATAATGCAGGAAATTACCTAAATACTGATAAACAATATTAAGGCCGATAAAAATGGCGGTCAACCAGGTTATCGTACTTAAGTTTGAAAACAAATATAAACCTGTTCCGATTATCACCGCCGCATATGAGGGAATCGCCGATACGCCATAATCGGTTTTTTCCACTCTGAGATAAACCGCCATTCTAACATTAAACGAAATAATTGCTTGTATTAAGACGGCGATGCCGAACACTATTTTTTGCGCGATAAACTCATCAAATGTTAGGAACGTAAAGACCGGCGGTATTACTGTCAATAAGGCAAAGAGCCAAAAATTATGAATCTTTGTCCTAATAAGATAATAGCCAATCGAAATAATACCAAAAAAGACATACCAAAAAACATGCGGTTTCTGTTCTTGAAATTTAGAAAAAACAAACACCTCAATCATTACAAGAATGAGATAAATAAGCATTTCTGCGATAATATTCTTGATATGAATAATCTGCTTCTCCATTTAAACCCTCTAAACCGCCGCACGCTAATCCCGGTCAGGAATTATCATCGTCTTTGAAACAAGTTCCTTACTCACCTTAACATCCGCGCCTTTCCGACAAGGCAAAAGCCACATGAAATTCCGATTTTCCTTTACCCTAAGCAAGAAATCCTGCATCTCAGGCAACCAATCGGGAGAAATTATGACGATCATTTGGTTATCCTTTTTACTTATTAACTCCGCAAACAATTCAAAATCATCAAGCGAAAGCCCTAAGTCAAGACGTGCCAGCGTTTTATTTATTTGCGGCAACTGCCCCCTGTCACTAATTTCTTCCATGCATAAAGTATTATTATTTAAAATATCGCGCCCGTTTGAGTAAAGCGAAATACTATTGCCATTACTCAAAAACATTTCCGCTAAATATGCCGTAATCCCGAGCGCTTTTTCGAGTTGCTTATCCGCCCCCGACAACTCACGGTATTTTAGGTTAACAAAAATAGATATCGTATTTAAAGTAGTAAAATCATAAACATTTACCTTCAAATCGTCTGATTTTGCGGAATTTTTCCAATTGACCGTTTTCATTTCGTCAGAACCGGTATACTCACGAATACCGCGAAAAGCAAACGGGTCAGTCATCAAATGGCGGTTACAGGCAACTTCACCGCTTAACTCCTTAAGCGCCGTAAAAATCTCAGGAACATGAAAATGAGCAGGAATAACATGAAGCCAAGTCTCTCCGCTTCGGCTTTCAACAAATTCCCTTGTTAAAAACAAATCGGCACTGACTAAATCAATTCCGTGAATACCATAATAACCGCGTTTTAAACAAGTAATCTGATGCTTTCTGGTGATTCGCTTAAATGGCATCAAACTAAATAGGTCATTACGATAATACATGTCCGTAACCTGAGAACTATGATCAGAGAGGAATTTAAGCTCACCCGCACATTGAAATTTGACTTTCAGCGCAGGAAGCGGAAGCCATTTGTGATTTTCCAGGACTTCAATAAGCGTCGTTTGCTCACCGGCCCTTACAGTTTCATCCTTAAATTTCAGATTAACTATCACCCCCGCATTCCAAAGATTCCGATAAATTAACTGCTGAAAATAAAAGAGAATAGCGGCAATCAAGCCGACGGCAATTACACTCATTTATTCAGTTCCTCTTCCGTGGGAGCAGGCAGCTTAGTTAAGATTGAATTTATTTTTTCAATGCTGTCCTTACCTTCCCTGTAACCGTAATTAAGCACCAAACGATGCGCCAAAACAGGAACCGCCAGCGTTTTTATATCATCGGGAATAACAAATGAACGGCCTGAAATTGCCGCATATACTTTGGCGCTTTTCAAAAGGTTTAAAGAAGCACGGGGGCTTATCCCCATAACAATACCGCTAAAACACCTGGTTGCAACAGCAATATCAGCGATATATTCGTTTATGAGAGGATGGACATATACTTCATCGGCACCTTTTTGCATTGCCATGATATCTTTTTGGGCGGCAACGGCAGTAAGGTTTTCTAATGGGTCATGACTATTATTAATCGCGGTAAAACGCTCCAAAATTTCCATCTCTTCGTCTTTACTTGGCAAACCAACGGAGAGTTTCATCATGAAACGGTCAAGTTGAGCTTCAGGAAGCGGATAAGTCCCTGCCGTTTCGAGCGGATTTTGGGTCGCAATAACGAAAAAAGGGCGCGTAAGTTCATAGCGCATACCGTCAATTGTAACTTGACGTTCTTCCATGCACTCAAGTAAGCCTGCCTGGGTTCTGGGAGTTGCGCGGTTAATCTCATCGGCAAGAAGAATATTCGTAAAAGCGGGGCCTTTTCGTAAAATAAAGTCATTTTCCTTGCGGTTAAAGATATTAATTCCTGTGATATCACTTGGCAGAAGGTCAGGGGTAAATTGAATGCGATTAAACTCAGTATTAATTGACTTGGCGAGGGTTTTGGCAAGTTTCGTTTTGCCTGTACCAGGAACATCCTCCAGGAGGATATGCCCGTCCGCCAACAAGGCACAAAGCATGAAGCGGATGGTCTTTTCTCTGCCGACAATAACTTTGGCGATATTTTCGGTGATTTGGCGGGCTTTTTCATTTATTTCGGGAATGGTCATTTTGTTTATCCTCCTCTATGCCATGTACTAATATATATTGATTATAGCATTTTATTATCCTAATTCAAAGGATTGTTAAAAGACGAGCCGAATTAGCCGATAATAATGGTAGAGGTTAACGAGATATGAAAGATGAAAAAAAACCAAAATTAAAACAAGCGGTCGCCCTGTCTTTTAATCCCGATGAACAAGCACCGAAAGTAATTGCCGCAGGTAAGGGATTGTTGGCGGAACGGATTATCGAACACGCTATGGAAGCGGATGTTCCTGTTCATCAGGATGAAAAGTTAGCCAATACTTTGTCACGCCTTGATATCGGTGAAATGATACCGCCCGAACTTTATGAGGTCGTCGCCGAAATCCTTGTCTTTGTTGATGCGATGGAGAAAATCCGGGCGAAAGAATCGAAGAAAAAATAATCAATAAGCACATCCATTATGATGCGGATTATTTCCTACGGCTCAGAATGACGGGGCTGTTTTTATTTTGTAATAAATTCGTAAAGAAATGTAAAAAAAAATTAAGATTCACTTGAAATAATAAAGATTTAATGATAAAGTTATTACTGTAATTAATTCAAGTCTTTATATGAAATTAAGCTTGAATTTGGTAATTTTTAAAGGAGATTGTTTATGCGGAAATTGATTTTTTTACTATGTATCTTTACAGTTATGATAGCCGGTTGCGGATATCAGGCTGTCCAAATGGAGGAAACGGTTTTTGAATTTACCCCTGATATCTTAATGGCCGAAGCGGCGGCGGCGGCCGTTAGCGAAACGACTGTTAACCGCCCTTTTGCCATCGTCATTGCTAATAATAAAGCGGCTCTTCCTCAGTACGGGATTTCCAAGGCTAATGTTTACTATGAAGCCCCTGTAGAAGGCAATATGACACGTCTGTTGGTTTTCGTCCAGGATTATAATGATTTAGCGCATATTGGCCCCGTCCGTTCGGCACGTGACTACTTCGTATATGAAGCAATGGGCAAAAACGCTATTTTTTGCCACTGGGGTTTAGCTGTTCCTTATTGTGCGGACTTAATTAACGGAAGCAGTGTTGATAATGTCAGCGCTGTTGTATCGGGAATTGATAAAGGCTCTAACGAAGCTTTTAAGCGGATTTCCCGTAAAGGAAAAGCACTGGAATTTACAGGGTACATGGATATCGCGGGATACAAAAAAGCAATCGGGCGGCATAATTATTCTAATTCAGCAGGTAATTCACAATTTACCTTTGATGCGGGAAAATCTGAATATGCCAATGCGGCGGCGGCGACCAAAATTTATCCCGGCGGAACAGGCAGCAGTGCGGGCGGATACGGAAATGCCAAACCCGGTTTCGAATACAATGCGGCGGATAAGCTTTACTATCGTTCACAATATGGTCAAAAGCATATCGATGAAATGACTAAGCAACAATTAACGGTTTCTAATGTTGTTTTCCAGTATATGAGCGGCGAAGCGCGTGACGCCAACGGTTATTTAAGATTTGACGTTATTGGCAGCGGTAAAGCAAAGCTTTTCACGAACGGAAAAATGATCGATGGCACATGGAAGCGCGACAGCGAATCAAAACCCGCCAAATTCTATGATGAAGCGGGCAATGAAATGATTTTATCACCCGGGAAAACATGGATTTGTGCGATTTGGGATAAACATGGCGATAAAGTTAAGGTAGAGTAGGAAATATTAAAAAAAAGACAGGGACGCTTTCTTCATTTAACGAGCCGTCCCTGTCTTTTTTATTTTAAGCTAATGCGTAACCGTATTCAAATCCCGTTGCCGGTAAAAAAAGAATCCGACCGCCGTTACAACAAGAGCAAACACCGTAAGCAGTGTTAATGTCAAATAATTCGTTTCATCCATCGGTAACTGCGGAACGAAACCGAGCGGAGTTGTATAAGCAAGCCATGAAGGGAATATTTCCATTCGCCCGATGAAAACCACCAAAAACGAATAACCGTAATACCCCCATACGATTCCCGTTAACTTAGGCATTGCTCCTACTAAAAATACCGTAATCGCCGTAATCGCCCAAAGTGCCGGGATATAAACCATCGCAGCTTCAAATAAGAACCCAAACGAAAGAACATCAGGGATCGTGGACTGCGCCATCGAATAAAGTCCCAGCGCCAATACAAATTGGAGCAAAACCACTGAGACAAAAGCGATTCCCGTAAAACCTGCGAAATACTTCAAGCGGCTTGTCGGTGTCGCCATAATCAATTCCGAACGGGCGGCTTTTTCTTCTGATTTTACCCGCATTATAAACAAAATCGGCGCAACCAGCGTCACAAGTGCCATCATATTATTAACCATCGAAGCAAACAATTCCGCTAAAGTAAACCCTGCCGCTTCGACAATCGCATTCATTATCCCAACTATTTCATCCGTAGACATACTTTCTAAAACTTCAAAACTTATCCCGGCAGGCAATAAAATTATTGATTGATAAAACTCATTCTTAGCCACGA
>WQST01000125.1 GCA_009787745.1 Lachnospiraceae bacterium | reverse complement strand
CAAACCGAACGCTCTGCCATGCTCAACATCACACTGAGCAAGTTTAATAATATTGTCAGTAACGAAAAACCGCCGTACTATGCTCAAAATTATCAATAATAATCCCTCACCGCCCACATACAAAGCCCTGTTTGAATAAACTGACTAACCAAAAGCCCCCACAGATATCCCTGAATGCCCCAAACAGGAATCGCGAAGAAAATAAATAAAAGACGCACCGACAAGCTAATTATACTATATATAAAATTAAGACCGGTTTTTCCTATACCATGCAAAATGCTCGAAAGTGTACTGGCGATATACATAAACGGACAAAGAAAGCTAAGTGTAATAATAAAGCTGCCCGCCAATGAATTTTGATAAAACCACATACCCAAAGACCTTCCGAACAAAAGGAAAAATGCCGTAAAAATCACTCCCAGAACCGCACCTAATTTGATGGACTGTTGTATAGCTCTTTTAATTTTGCTGTTATCCTGCGTGGCATCAGCCTCAGAAACAATCGGCAGTAATAAAACACTAATCGAATTAGTAATCGCCGAAGGAAAGAAAATAAGCGGTAATGCCATTCCTGTCAAAACCCCGAAGACACTGAGGGCAGTCGTATTATCCATGCCGTAAGCAATTAATTTATTCGGAATGAAAATGCTTTCTACACTCTGCAAAATGTTAATAATGATTCTGTTTAGCGATAACGGGATCGCTAATGACAATAAAAGCTGACTTGATTTTAAATACTGGTTTTTCTCCGGTCTTAACTGATCTTTAGTCAAAGACAGGCTATAAAAACGGTGTCTAATTGCAACCAATGAATAGATCATTGCCGCACTTTCGCCAATGACTAAACCAAGAACCGCAATTGTTATTGTCGGGGTCATGCCCCTCGCCATAGCAAAGTAATAAATCATAAAGACAGAGCCGACACGTACTACTTGCTCAACCAATTGCGCAACTGCGGGGACAGTAGTTTTACGGATACCATAGAAATAGCCATTGATACAAGAGTGAACAGTCGCCATCGGGATAGAAAAGGAAATAACTCTAAGCAACGGCGCCGTTCGCGGTTCCATCAAAAATGAAGTCGCCAGAAAATCAGAAAAATAGTAAATTACCCATGTGCAGAGAAAAGATATCGCCATTGAGATGGTAAAACCAACGGCAAGATGCCCTGACGACGAGCGATAATCTTTGGTTGCCGTTTCACCGGCGACATATTTTGAAATCGCTGTCTGCATTCCGGCAACGGTTACGGAAAAAGAGAGAGCCAGGATCGGCGCAGTCAGTTGATATATGCCCATCCCCTCGGCGCCAAACATTCTTGATAAAAAAATGCGGTAAAAAAAGCCGATAAATCGTGATAAAAGACCCGTGATGGTCAAGATAAATGTACCCGCTATTAATGGATTCTGCCAAGACAAATTACCCGGTAAAAGATCCCCAATATTATATCTTAAAAATTTTTGATATGACGATTGCGATGATTTCAGGTTCATAGTATTTCCTTTGAAATTAAGGCTTTTCATAGAAAATATATGCCTCTAGTATTAAAAAAAGAATTATATTCTTGGATGATTCATGATATAATGTCGCTAGACATTGTATCTGCGCGGCTTTAGTGCGCATCCCCCGGAGGGCATGATTTCCAAAGGAAATCATGATATAATGGCGTTAATCGTTACTGTTCACACATCGCCCAGATTTTGAATATAGGTTATTTCCGCGCGGAAAAAATTATTTTTCTGCCGCGCGGCCGCACTCGCTCTCTCGGGCTGTAATTGGTCGAGTACCACCACAAGCGGTGCTTTTGGTCGCTTGCAGAAAAACAATATTTTCCTTCCGACTGTAAGCTATGCGCAATGTTTTATGGGACTGGGCGACGTGTGAACAGTAACATTATATCGGCGCGGCTTTAGCACGCATCCCCCGGAGGACATAGAGGTTAATATGAAAAGTCTATCAAAAAATGAATTAAACACAACTCAAATCAACGCACTAACAAAACATGCTTTTGGCAGAAGTGCCGATTATTATCGTAAATATGATATTTCACAACTTAATTGGCGGCAGGAAATGCTTATAAAAGCTTATAATAACTTCAAAGAATTATAGCACAAACTGGCATGGGAGATTAAAATGAAAAATAATACCATCGCAATTACATATTTAGGACACAGTGGATTCTTATTAGAACTTGATAATATCTATTGCCTTTTCGATTACTATATAGGACAAATTCCAACATTAAATCCACAAAAAGACGTCTGCATTTTCGTTAGCCATGCCCACGGGGACCATTACAATCGTGATATCTGGCACATCCGAAAATCCCATCCGACCGTAAAATATATCGTATCAAAAGATATCCCCCTGTCAGCAAGTCAAATTAAGCGTCTTGAGCTTACGGATTTAAATGAGGATAATTTATTACGCGTAAAGGCTAATGAAAAATACCGAATTTCGAGTGATTTAACAGTCGAAACTTTATTATCGACAGACGAAGGTGTCGCGTTCATTATCAATTACCGTGAACAATCATTTTTCCACGCGGGAGACTTAAATTTATGGACTTGGGCTTCCGATGATGAAGAGAAAAACCAAGACCGCTATAACCGATTTATGATCGAAATGAACAAAATTAAAGATATGAAATTCGATGCCGCGTTCTTTCCGCTTGACCCAAGGCAAGAAGATGATTGCGGTAACGGACTTAGAATTTTCAACCAAATGACGGCGACGGAAATGTTAATACCAATGCACTTTTGGGGAAAATTCGAAACAATCAGTTCGTTTATGGATAAATATCCCAATGAATGTATGAATATGATAATGCTCGAATCCGAAGGGCAAGAAATCAAAAAGATTGATTAAAACAGTCGTGCGAAGCATGACAGGAGGTTTATGAAACGCAAGAAAACTAAGGTAATCCATATCGGCAATAAAGTAATCGGCGGCGG
Organism: Lachnospiraceae bacterium; assembly: GCA_009787745.1. Taxonomy (GTDB): domain Bacteria; phylum Bacillota; class Clostridia; order Lachnospirales; family Lachnospiraceae; genus UBA935. The sequence goes on along the minus strand of WQST01000125.1, from coordinate 4,134 downwards.
TAATCCCATTCTTATTCAATCAATGACCAATACCAAAACCGAGGACATCACCGCAACAATCGCGCAGATTAATAAATTGGAAGCGGCAGGCTGTGATATCATCCGTGCCGCCGTTCCGACGATGGAAGCCGCGAAAGCATTTGCGGAAATTAAAAAAAGTATTCAAATACCTCTGGTTGCCGACATTCATTTTGACTACCGTCTGGCAATCGCCGCGATTAAATACGGTGCGGATAAAATAAGAATTAACCCCGGAAACATCGGCGGGAAAGCGCAATTGACCGAAGTGGTCAACGAAGCAAAATCACACAACATTCCCGTTCGTGTCGGGGTTAACAGCGGTTCATTAGAAAAGGATATCCTCAATAAATATAACGGCGTAACAGCAGAAGGCTTAGTTGAAAGCGCTCTTTTAAAGGTGCAAATGATTGAAGAGTTAGGATATGATAATCTCGTTATCAGTATCAAATCCTCTGATGTAATGATGGCGGTTACCGCCCATGAAAAAATTACCGCTCTTAGTGATTATCCTTTGCATGTCGGTATCACCGAAGCAGGAACGATAATAAGCGGAAATATTAAATCGGCAATCGGGCTTTCGCTGATTCTAAACCAAGGTATCGGCGATACAATCCGCGTTTCACTAACAGGTGATCCCCTTGAAGAGATTAAAGCGGCGAAGATTATTCTTAAAACATTAGGCTTACGAAAAGGCGGTATCGAAATAATATCCTGCCCGACTTGCGGACGATGTGAAATTGATTTAATTGGTCTGGCGAATAAAGTTGAAAATATGGCGGCTGATATTCAAACTTCATCTGAGTTAAAAGTAGCGGTTATGGGCTGTGCCGTAAATGGACCGGGCGAAGCAAAAGAAGCGGATATAGGCATAGCCGGCGGCAAAGGTGAAGGAATCATCATAAAAAAAGGTCAAGTCATCAAGAAATTACCGGAAAGCGAACTTTTGGAAGCTTTACGTAAGGAAATAATTAGATTAGTATAAACATCACCATCTACACAAACCATGAGGTAAAAAATGAAACCAAAACATATATTTTCAATAGTCCTAATAATAGCTACCCTATCTTTTGCCGCATGTAATAAAATAAGCGAAGATAATTTTAACGTAGAAACTCCCGATTCAACATCAACTATACAAGCAAACAACACAGAAATCGAAACAGAAACAGAAACCGCCTCAATAATCGAAAAAACAACAAAATCTCAAATGGAACCGGCATCCCCGGCCCCGGCGGAAGCCCTGCAAGAACCCACACCCCAACCCCCGACAGAATCGGAACCCGAACCACTTAATTCTTCACCACCCAACGAACCTGATATCATCGAACCGAACCCATTCACAGAATCCTATACAATCGCTATTGACCCCGGACATCAACTTAAAGGTAACAGCACAAAGGAACCCATCGGGCCGGGTGCCAAAGAACAAAAAGCCAAAGTTGCATCAGGAACAAAAGGAGTTGCAACATTAGTACCCGAGTATCAACTAACACTTGATGTATCATTAAAGCTAAAAGACGAGCTAATCGAACGCGGTTACAATGTATATATGATACGTGAAACAAACGAAGTAGATATCAGCAATCGTGAACGAGCCGAAATGGCGACAGAAGCGAATGCCGATATCTTCGTCCGCATTCATGCCGACGGTTCGGATAACAGCAAACTAAGCGGCATCCTGACCATATCCCCCACCAAAAACAACCCCTATGTATCGCATCTTTATCAAAAAAGCAGAGCGTTATCAGACGATATATTAACATCAATGGTAACAGCAACAGGTTCCCACAGGCGCGGTGTGATGGAGATTGATACAATGAGCGGGATTAATTGGTCAACGATACCCGTTACAATTATCGAAATGGGTTTCATGACGAACCCCACGGAAGATAAACTCATGCAAACAGAAGAATACCAACAAAAACTAGCCATCGGAATAGCGGACGGCATAGACAATTATTTTGCGCGCGAATAATGTCATCTGGAGCATAGCAAAGGATTTCTTTTTGGCAAACCGCCAATAAGATTATTCGCTACGCCCGGAATGACATTCGAAAATAAGTAAACCCTATTTGGACATGGAATCCGTCACCGACAAGCCCGATAGCACAACCCCATAATCCTTAGCCATCTCAATAATCTTATCCCGCCCAAGCAACATAAATAAATCAGCCACCGCCTTAGGCGGAATGGTTTTCATCGTATCGGCCGCAAAGGGCGTAATTATTTTTAGAATTTCGAAAAAAACAGAACTGCCATTCTTTGAAGATGAATCTTTGCGAATAGACTCAATCAACTTCTGATAATCAATTCTATCAACAGAAACAGACAAATTATACATAATATTAGTTAACCTTTCATTAATGTTTTCATTTTTAGGCTTCTTATTCTCTATATAAACCATTAGCGAAATCCCATACTTCGCCGCAAATTTAACTATTTGATTAGCAAGCAGAACGTTGGGAATCTTTTCCAGAGCAGGCGAAAGCGGAAGCAAAAAATCAAGTAATTTACTATGCTTAGGTTTATGATTTATCTTCGGTTTAATTTCGGTCGGAAGCTTATTATAATCAATATCGCAAATATAAATAGTTACATATTTCATTTGTGCGGTACTCCTCTATAAAGAACCTCAAAAACAACTACCATATACATTATATAATATACATTATGTGAAAGTCACCCGCTAATATTCCCAAACCTTATCAACAATCATTTTTAAGATTGTGTTAACGCCAAAGATAAGGTAATATATAAGAAGCAGAAAACCCGTATCGCGGTAAATATCAAGGTCAGCGAAACGCAACAGGTTCACGTATTCAGTTAGATGATGAAATAAACATTGAAAGGCACTAAATGTCACTAAATTTTTTAGAGGTATTTCCCACCCTAAAACTAAATAATCTGCATGACATTTTCGCCCAAGTCGTCGTTGAAAAAGTGGCAAGCAACAGAAAAAAAGACTATCTTCATATCCACTTAAAAAGCGATCGCTTAATACCCAAAGCGGAAATTTTTATCGTTGAAAAAGAAATCAAAAAACAGCTTTTCCCCCGGCAAGAAATTATCATAAAGATCTATGAAAAATTCAACCTTTCCGCCCAGTACAATGTCGAGAAATTAATACATATATACATGGATAGCATCATCAAAGAGTTAGAAGGCCGCAGTGTTTTAATCAATGTATTAAAAAAAGCCAAATTCAGCTATCCCGAAAATAATCAACTGTGTTTAACCGTCGATGACTCGGTTCTGATACATGAAAAAATGAAAGAAATTAAACCGTACTTGGAAGATGTCATAAACGTTCGATGCGGTCTTCCGGCAACCATCAAAATTATCTACCATGAAAATAAAGAAAATTCAAAAACACAAGATGAAGCGAAAATACGTACACGTATCAATGAAATAAGTAACGCTTTGCAAAAAGAAACATCAAACATAGAAACATCAAATATAGAAACTGACACCGTTCCCGCAAGCATCAGAGTAACACCGACCGTACCGCCCCCCCCAGCGTACATAATTGAAGAAGAGAAAACGAACAATAAAGCGGCAATCATAAAACCCGTCCGTAACAAATCACGTCATAAACGCTCCGACAATCCCGACGTCATTTATGGGCGCGATTTCGATGATGATACAATTATTCCGATTGAAGATATCGTCGGCGAAATAGGTGAAGTAATTATCAAAGGTCAAATTATTGCCCTTGACCATCGCTCAATAAAAAATGATAAAACAATTATTATTTTCAGTATCACCGACTTCACCGATACAATCAAAGTCAAAATCTTTATCGGTGACGAAATCCTGGAAGAAATATCATCAGGCATCAAAAAAGGCGCTTTTATCAAAATTAAAGGCATTGCGATGATGGATAAATTTGACAGTGAACTAACAATCGGTTCTATCGTCGGAATAAAAAAAGCAAATGATTTCACAAAAATTCGCATGGACGAATCACAAACCAAACGCGTCGAACTCCATTGCCACACCAAAATGAGTGATATGGACGGTGTTACAGATGCCAAAAATATTATCGAAAGAGCGTACAAATGGGGACATAAAGCAGTCGCCATCACCGATCACGGCGTCGTCCAGGCGTTTCCC
>WQST01000124.1 GCA_009787745.1 Lachnospiraceae bacterium | reverse complement strand
CCGATGCTCGAAGTAAAAGCCCGCCGTATTGGCGGCGCTACCTATCAGGTACCGATTGAGGTTCGTACTGACAGGCGCCAAGCATTAGCGCTCAGATGGTTGACCATGTTTTCCCGAAAGCGCGGAGAAAAAACGATGGAAGATCGTTTAGCTAATGAAATCATGGATGCTTTCAATAATACCGGCGCCGCTGTTAAGCGTAAAGAAGATATGCACAAGATGGCGGAAGCAAACAGAGCGTTTGCCCATTATCGTTTTTAGGTAATGTTTTAAATTTTTTATTTAGTATTTTAAGGAGGAAAAACCTTTGGCAGGAAGAGAATATCCACTGGAGAGGACCAGAAACATTGGTATTATGGCCCATATCGATGCCGGTAAGACGACTCTGTCCGAACGAATCTTGTTTTATACGGGTGTAAATTATAAACTCGGCGATACCCATGAAGGCACAGCCACCATGGACTGGATGGAACAAGAGCAGGAAAGAGGCATAACCATTACATCGGCGGCCACGACATGTCACTGGACCTTACAAGAAAATGCCAAAGCCAAGCCGGGTGCGCCGGAGCATCGTATTAATATAATTGATACTCCCGGGCACGTAGATTTTACTGTTGAAGTAGAACGATCGCTGCGTGTACTCGATGGTGCGGTGGGCGTTTTTTGTGCAAAGGGTGGAGTAGAACCACAATCAGAAAATGTATGGCGTCAGGCTGACACCTACAATGTTCCAAGGATGGCTTTTATCAATAAGATGGACATTTTAGGGGCGGATTTTTATGGCGCGGTCGAACAGATCAGAACAAGGCTTGGTAAAAACACGATCATGATTCAAATCCCGATCGGAAGAGAAGACAGCTTTAAAGGTATTGTAGATCTGTTTGATATGAAAGCTTATATCACGAACGATGATAAAGGTGAAGATATCAGCGTCATGGAAATTCCGGAAGATATGAAGGAAGATGCGGAATTATACAGGGCGGAACTTGTCGAAAAAATTTGTGAGCTTGATGATGATTTAATGACTTTATATTTGGAAGACCAAGAACCAAGCTTAGAGGAGTTAAAAGCGACACTCCGAAAAGGTACTTGCGAATGCCGTTGTATTCCTGTTTGCTGCGGAACAGCTTATCGTAACCGCGGCGTCCAAAAGTTACTCGATGCGATTCTTGAATTTATGCCGGCACCGACCGATATAACTTCGATTCAAGGCGTAGATTTAGACGGTAACACAGTCGAAAGGCATTCATCAGATGAAGAACCTTTTTCGGCTCTGGCTTTTAAAATTATGACGGATCCTTTTGTCGGGAAATTAGCTTTTATTCGCGTATATTCAGGAACGATGAACTCAGGTTCTTACGTTCTTAATGCGTCAAGAGGTAAGAAAGAGCGTGTTGGCCGTATCTTACAGATGCATGCCAATAAACGCGAAGAAATAAGCAAAGTTTATTCAGGTGATATTGCGGCGGCAGTCGGCTTTAAGGTAACAACAACGGGTGATACGATTTGTGATGAGAGAAACCCTGTTATCTTGGAATCGATGGAATTTCCCGAACCTGTTATTGAACTGGCAATTGAACCACGGACGAAAGCGGGACAGCAAAAAATGGGTGAAGCACTGGCGAAACTTGCCGAAGAAGATCCCACATTCCGCGCTTCATCCAACCCCGAAACCGGACAAACAATTATTGCCGGAATGGGTGAACTGCATCTTGAGATCATCGTTGACCGTCTTTTACGTGAATTTAAGGTCGAAGCCAATGTCGGTGCGCCTCAGGTTGCATACAAAGAATCATTTACCAAAGAAGTCGAAGTTGATTCCAAATATGCCAAACAATCAGGCGGACGCGGTCAGTATGGTCATTGTAAAGTCCGCTTTGCCCCGATGGATGCTAACGGTGATGAACTGTTCAAATTCGAATCGAGTGTCGTCGGCGGTGCGATTCCCAAAGAATATATTCCCGCTGTCGGACGCGGTATCGAAGAAGCGACCAAAGCAGGTATTCTCGGCGGGTATCCTGTTGTCGGCGTATATGCCAATGTTTATGACGGAACGTATCATGATGTAGACTCATCGGAACTTGCTTTCCACATTGCGGGGTCTTTAGCTTTTAAAGAGGCAATGCATAAAGCAGGAGCGATTTTGCTTGAACCGATTATGAAGGTCGAAGTAACGATTCCGGAAGAGTATATGGGCGACGTTATCGGTGATATGAACTCACGGCGCGGGCGTATCGAAGGTATGGAAGACATTAACGGCGGTAAGATGGTCAAAGGCTTTGTACCGTTATCAGAGATGTTTGGTTATGCTACTGACCTGCGCAGTAAAACACAGGGACGCGGTAATTACTCGATGTTCTTTGAAAAATACGAGCAAGTACCGAAGAGTATTCAGGAGAAGGCACTGTCAGCAAAATCCCGTTAATTAAGGGAAAGTAAAAAAAGGCTTGAAAATATTGGAAATATCTAATATAATCAATAGTGCCGAATCAATTTATATGAAAATTAAAATGTAATCAATATTATGCTAATTATTAAGGAGGACTTTAGAAATGGCTAAAGCGAAATTTGAGCGTAACAAACCCCATTGTAATATTGGGACCATTGGTCACGTCGACCATGGTAAAACTACTTTAACAGCCGCTATTACCAAGACTCTTCACACGAGACTCGGAACCGGTGAAATAGTTGACTTCGACAAGATTGATAAAGCACCGGAAGAAAAAGAAAGAGGCATTACGATTTCTACTGCCCACGTTGAATACGAATCTACTAACCGCCATTATGCCCACGTTGACTGTCCCGGACATGCTGACTATGTTAAGAACATGATCACCGGAGCGGCGCAGATGGACGGCGCAATCCTCGTTGTTGCGGCTACCGATGGTGTTATGGCTCAGACGAAAGAGCATATCTTATTATCACGTCAGGTTGGTGTTCCTTATATCGTAGTATTCATGAACAAATGTGATGCTGTTGATGATCCGGAATTACTTGAACTTGTAGATATGGAAATCCGTGAACTCCTTACCGAGTACGAATTCCCGGGTGATGACACTCCGATTATCCAAGGTTCTGCTTTAAAAGCGTTAGACGACCCTTCATGCGAATGGGGCGATAAGATTATTGAACTTATTGAAGCCGTTGACTCTTGGATTCCGAATCCTAAGCGTGACAATGACAAACCTTTCTTAATGCCTGTAGAGGACGTTTTCTCAATTACCGGACGCGGCACAGTTGCGACAGGTAGAGTTGAAGCGGGTGTTCTTAAGGTATCGGAAGAAGTTGAAATCGTTGGCTTTAAAGAAGAAACCAGAAAAGTTGTTTGTACCGGAATCGAAATGTTCCGTAAACTGCTTGACGATGCTCAGGCAGGCGATAATATCGGCGCTTTGCTTCGTGGTGTCAGCAGAGACGAAATTGAGCGCGGACAAGTTCTGGCAAAACCGGGTTCAATCAAATGCCACACCAAATTCACCGCTCAGGTTTATGTTTTGACGAAAGACGAGGGTGGACGTCATACCCCTTTCTTCAATAACTACCGTCCGCAGTTCTATTTCAGAACAACCGACGTAACAGGTGTTTGTAACCTTCCTGCCGGTGTTGAAATGTGTATGCCGGGCGACAACATCGAAATGACAATCGAACTCATCCATCCCATCGCTATGGATCAAGGTCTTACATTCGCTATTCGCGAAGGCGGACGTACTGTTGGTTCAGGTAGGGTTGCAACGATTATTGAGTAAGTAGATTCATGAGATAATATTAAAAGCGTAGACCCTCAGAATTTTGAAGGTTTACGCTTTTTTGTGTGCGTTACAGTACTGAAACTTCCAAATCTCTGACTAATAAATACAATATTTGAAATAATAAAAGAGTTAGTGAAAAGCATAATTAACCCCAAGATATTGTTTTATTTTATTTTTTTTCGTCAAAATGTGGAAAATAATTGCACATTGTGCTAGAATCAATGAGTATACTAGAAAAAGATGATTAATTTGGAGACTACGCGATGAGGAAAATACCGATCGCTTCGATTATAGCTATGATTTTTTCCGCTGTTGTTTTGATTTTTCAATTTGTCAGAATCAGCATTCTTAGCGGTGAATTAAGTATTACTACGCAACTGCCGATGCAATTGAGTGAAGAGGCAAGTTTACTTACGATCATTGAATCGACCCTTTCGATTCTGATACCGCTGGCATTATTTGTCATCAGTATTATGATAGTATGTGAAGGATGCCGCAAAAATCCATCACAAGAACGGATAAATTTATTTTTTAAGCTAAACATCACACCGATTATGCTTATGTTTGTCAGTGCTGTAGAATCGACATTTTATTTTTTCGTATATGAAAGCAGATTTACCCTTGAATATACATGGCTTGAACTTCTGACATCAATATTGATTCTGACGGTTTACATTTTTACGATAAACAAAAAAATCAAAACAGGCTATCTCCTGATGATTGTTTGTCTGGCTTTTGTATTAGTTGAAGTATTCCGCTTTAGTTTTCCTGAAATGTCATATGCGTATGTTGTTGGCAGCAATATTCATATTTCGACCTTTTTAGCGGCAGTACTTTTCTATCTTGCATATCTCTTTTTAGGGCTTTCGTTAACTATGTACCGCCGTAGGGATAACGTGAAGAATACTTCCGGGACGTGAAAATACCTCGCCAAGAAGTTTAAAGCTTCACGTATTTTGGGAGTCTCCATGAGTAAAAAAATAACCATTGACAATATTGCCGCCGCGATGGGGGTATCTAAAACAACCGTTTCACGAACCATTTCAGGGAAGGGACGTATTAGCGCTAAAACACGTGACCGAATCCTAAGTTATATTGCCGAAAACAACTATAATCCTCATGCTTTGGCTAAAGGCCTTGCCAATTCCAAGACATATAATATTGCAATTGTGATACCCGAAGAATACAATCTTGTTGAATTACCTTTTTTTCAAAAGAGTTTAATGGGTATTCTTGAGATAACAGAAGATGCTGATTATGATATTCTATTAGTTATGGTCAAGCCTAATGATATCACGCAACTGATAAAGGTCATTACCAATAACAAAGTGGATGGCGTGATACTTGCCCGAACTTACCAAAAGGATATGGCGGCGGAATATTTACTTGAGCAAAAAATACCTTTTGTTTCGATGGGCAGTTCAAATAATGAATTAATAGCTCAGGTTGATAATGATCATCAAACCGCATGTTATGAGTTAACATCGTTATTACTTAGTCAGGATATCAAGAGACTGGCTTTGATCGGCGGAGATGAATCGCATGTTGTAACCGAAAATCGTTACCGCGGTTATGTCAGAGCGCATCAAACAAACATAATCCCGCTTGATCAAGATATTATTTATTTAAATGCTCTTTACCCTGCTTATATCCAGCGCATATGCGATGACCTTTTGAAAAGCCGTATTGATGGCATTATTTGTATGGATGATAGCATATGTACGATTTTACTTAGCTATTTAAAAAGCAAGAAGATTCTGATACCTGAAGATATTAAGATAGCCTCATTTTATCATTCGGCGATTTTAGACCATAATATCCCCTCAATTACTTCTATCAAGTTCGATGAAGCAGAATTAGGCCGTGCCGCCTGCTGTAAGTTGCTGGATATTCTAAATGAGAGTGCAAAAACACCCATGGAAAAGCCTGTCGGGCAGTTGCGATATGAAATAATAATTAGGGAGTCTACGACGAAAACAAGTAGTTGACAGCATAAAAATTTCCCGCTATACTCAAATAAGAACAACCGCTTGCGCAGTGCAATAAAGCGCATCATGGGAGGTTATTATGAGTAAAATGATTCTAAACGTTATCCACCGTCCCGAGATGGTTCCGGAATATGCTGAGAAGGTAACAGGACACGGCAAAGAGGAGGATATCGGTCGTGAAGCATTATTAGCCGAGTCGCTTGACATCTTCAAACTCCAGCAGGATGTCGCTCATAGAAACGGTATTAAAACAACAATCCAAATGACTTACGCCAGCCTTTTTAACGAAGAGGCGATAACCATTGCCAAAGAGCATCACGAAAAATACGGTGATGAGATTGCCATGGGTTTGCTAGGTTTACCTTGTAACGAGTTTAGGGAAAAGTATAAGACAAAAGATTTTTGTATCTGGATGTTTTCAATGGAAGATAAGAAATCCATCATTGACGACCTCTTTCAGAAATTTCATGGAATATTTGGTTTTTATCCTGCTTCGACAGGATCGTATTATATGGATGCCGATCTTGTCAACTATATAAAGGAAAAATACCCGACCGTCAAATGTGCGATTGCGACATGCTGGGAGGAAGGGCCGAAGGCATATCATACATGCAATAATTCCTGGTATACTTTGTTTGACGGCGGACCGTGGAACCCATGGATTCCTTCGAAGCAAAACATTCATGCTCCGGCGGCGGATGAAGCAGAAGACAGCGGTATCGTCGCCATCCCTCATTTGTCCCGTGATTTATTGGCTTGCTATGACGGCAATGGTTCGAATTTCGGCACCCATCCGCAGAATGTTTTGCGAGGGATGATTTATCAGGATGGCGAATATCCCTATCTTTATAATTTAATCGATCAGTATCGGGCTTTGGAAAAATATAATAACGGTTACTCATATAATATGATGTTCGTCGGGCCGGGGTGGCTTAATAAGATGGGGCGCTGGGAAGCACCGTTTGAGCTCCTGAAAAAATCCTATGAAGACGGAATGGCTTATTATGGTGAGTTAAAAAAAGCGGGTAAATTAATCGATATGACAATGGCGGAATTCGCCGACCATTATCGTGGGATTAAAACCTACACCGAACCCGAATGCGCCTTGTGGAAAGATATCCTTTATGGCTCTGACAAGCAACTTTTCTGGTATACTGACCCTTATATGCGCGCATGTATTAATATGGATCAAGGCGGCGCTTTGGTTGACCTTCGCCCTTATGCGGCGAAACTGGTATGGGAAGTCGGGATCGGGACGAAACATGTGCAGGATGCATCTTATCCGTTCCTGATTCAGGAAAAATACCGAGCGGGATATTTTACCCATTATGCGGGAGAAGGGACGGTCAGAAGCGCGAAGCTGATTTATAATGGTGAGGAGGTTGATCTCTGCCTTT
>WQST01000123.1 GCA_009787745.1 Lachnospiraceae bacterium | reverse complement strand
TGCCTAGAGGCACAAATCGCAGGTTTCGGCAGGCACAAGGGGTAAGTGTGAAGAATAGTTCTAAGCCGACTAAGAACGCCGGCTAAGAACTATTAAAGCTTCACACGGCNATTTGTGCCTAGNGGCACAAATCGCAGGTTTCGGCAGGCACAAGGGGNAAGTGTGAAGAATAGTTCTAAGCCGACTAAGAACGCCGGCTAAGAACTATTAAANCTTCACACGGCAATTTGTGCCTAGAGGCACAAATCGCAGGTTTCGGCAGGCACAAGGGGTAAGTGTGAAGAATAGTTCTAAGCCGACTAAGAACGCCGGCTAAGAACTATTAAAACTTCACACGGCAATTTGTGCCTGAAGACACAAATCGCAGGTTTCGGCAGGCGAGAGTGGTAGGGTGAAGTGTACTACCAATCCTTAGGAATCGAAATGAACGCATACTTAAAAGACTTATTTCGCGAAATTAAGAACACAATCGGACGCTTTTTGTCCTTGCTTATAATTACGGCACTTGGAGCCTCTTCGGTGGTGGGCATCCAGGCGGCGTCCATTGACATGCGTAATATCGCGGATAAAACATATAAAGAACACAATCTATATGACTTACAACTAAAATCAACAATCGGTTTTGATGAAGAAGACATCAGCACCCTAAAAAATACCGCGGGTGTCCTAAAAGTCATGCCGACACGCATTCTTGATGTATTTATCCACATTGATAATGAAAAACGGGCAGTCCGCACATATGCGTTGCCTGATATAATTAACACCATTACTATCCTTGACGGCAGACTTCCCGCGAAACCCGATGAATGCGTAATAGAACGCCGTATTCTTAACGATGCAAATATTAATATCGGCGATACGATTAGCCTGAGCTTAGATGATATGGACGGCTATCATGAGATTTTCCCGAACGATACTTTTACGGTGGTCGGAGTAGTTTCCTCGCCGTTATTTATATCATCACAAAGAGGTAATACCACCCTGGGCGACGGCTCGCTTAGTTATTACCTGTATCTGCATACCGACGCAAGCATTTTAGAGGTTTACACAGATGTATATTTGCTCATGGACGGCTCGCATGAGATGGATAATTTAACTGATGATTACTATATTGCCGCCGAATCATGGAAAAATATTATTGAGCAAATCGGAGATTCACGCGTAGTCAGACATACAGAAAAACTAATTGATGCGCAACGTGAAATTAATGACGGATTTATTGAATACACAGATGCTCTTAATGAATTGGAAGAAAAAATTGCCAATGCGAAACGCGAATTAGCCGATGTAGAAAGCGAACTTAATAAAGCGATAGCAGAACTTTTAGACGCGGAAGAAAAGGATGCGCGGGAAGAACTTGCTGATGCAAAAAAAGAACTTATTGACGCGCAGGAAAAATTAAACGATGCGCCGATACCTGAGTGGTTTTATTTTACCCGCAAGGATGGTTTGGCTTTTGATTCATACTATCAGGACACATTACGGCTTAAACAAATCGGCTATGTGTTCCCGCTAGTGTTTTTCCTTGTCGCGATTATGGTTTCGCTGACGACAATGTCCCGCATGGTTGAGGAAAGCCGAACCCAAATCGGGATCTACAAAGCATTAGGCTATCGTCCGTTTGCGATAATGGCGAAATATCTGTTTTATGCATTTAGTGCCGCCATAATTGGAAGTATTTTCGGGGTGGCAGTGGGGAGCAAATTATTTCCCTTCATTATAGCTGACGCATACGGGCATTTATACCGAATGCCGCCTGTCGAAATGCCGATTCCGTTTGGAATCGCCGTTTTCGCGGTCGTCTCAGCGGTATCATCGATTATATTGGTTTCGCTTTGGACATTTTTAAGTTCGATGCACGGCGCCCCCGCTTTGCTTATGCGCCCGAAATCGCCGCAAGAAGGAAAGCGTGTTTTGCTTGAAAAAATTCCGTTTATATGGAAGCACTTAGGTTTTTTCAGTAAAGTTACCGCCCGAAATATTTTCCGCTATAAAACCCGTTTTATTATGTCGCTTGCGGGGGTGGCAGGGTGTTCGGCACTGTTGCTGACGGCTTTTGGCTTACGCGACAGTTTGAGCGGGGTCGCCGATTTACAATTCGGAAGTATTATCAGGTATGATGCCCGTGCGTATTTGAAAGAATTAACCACCGATGAACAACGTCATGAACTTAGGGCGTTATTACCGCATAAACATTTATTCGTCAGGGAAGAATCGGTGACGGCAAGCGGGGAAAACGGCGGTTTGCCGACGACGCTCATTATTCCTGATAATCCTTGGGAAATGAATGATTATTTTCATTTCATTGCAAAAGAAGGGACGATTACGATGAACTCGCAAAGCGTGTTGGTTACGGAAAAACTGGCAAGAGTGATGGGGGTTTCGGTCGGTGATAGTTTTTCTGTTACATATAGCGGCGGTAAATCGTATCAAGCAAAAGTTACAGGCATCGTCGATAATTATATCCGGCATTTTATTTATATGGCGCCTGATATGTATATTGAAATGCTTGATGAAGAGCCATATCCTAATAATACCTTTATTTTTTATGATAATGGGCGGGATTTTGCGATACCTTTGCTTTCGAACAGTAATGTGCGGGCATTGATTCATAATGATGAACTAAGAGAGCAAATCGGAGATCAGACCGCGGCAATGGATATTGTTTCAATCGTTTTAATTGTGATTGCTTGTTCGCTGGCGCTGGTGGTACTCTTCAATTTGACGAATATTAATATTTCGGAGCGAATCCGTGAGCTGGCGACGATTAAGGTTTTGGGCTTTAATGACCATGAACTGGCTATGTATATTTACAGGGAAAATGGGGTCGTGACGCTTCTCGGTATCTTGTTGGGATTTTTGGGCGGAATCCTTCTCCACGGTTATGTGATTACGACCGTGGAGATTGATATATTAAAATTTCCGACGATTATCCATCCGCAAAGCTATATTCTCGCGGCGGTATTGTCACTTGCCTTTGCGCTGACGGTAAATATTATCATGAACTACCGTTTGATACGGATTGATATGGTCGAATCACTGAAAAATGTAGAGTAGAATTTCAGAATATGAACAGATTTCAACCTTTTAATGACATTTGCGGATGATTCCGCATTCACATGAAATGCAAATGTACATATATTAAAGAAATAATGACACTTGAGGTTATCTCTTTGGAAATGTATAATCTTGCTCCCATCGCACCAGGTGCGCATATTCTGCCGCCGCTTCCTTATCCCTACAATGCTCTTGAACCGATAATAGATGCCAGAACAATGGAAATTCACCACAATGACCTTCATAAAAGCATCGTTGAGGGACTTAACAAAACAGAACTTGCTTTAGTAGAAGTCCGCAAGCAGGGAAATTATGATTTCATCAAGTTTTGGGAAAATCAATTAGCTTTCTTAGGTTCGGGTCATATATTGCATAGTGTCTTTTGGACTAATATGACCAGCCCCGGCACGGGCGGAAGCCCGGGGGAATATTTGACGAATCAGATCAATCAGTACTTTGGCAATTTTTCTGCTTTTAAGGCGCAGTTCCTTGCCGCGACTAAGAATGTTGAAGGTTCGGGGTGGGGGATTCTGGGCTATAATCCCGCTTTTAAGCATTTGGAAATATTGCAGTGTGAAAAATTTCAGAATTTGACGCAGTGGGGTATCATCCCGATTCTGGTCTGCGATGTCTGGGAACATGCTTATTTCCTAAAATATTTTGCTTCGCTTGATGAATATGTAGATGCCTGGTGGAATCTGATTAATTGGAGTGATGTGAAGCAAAGATTAATTTATGCGATAGATGCGAAAATACCGCTGATGTAGAATACTTCATTTGCTGATGGGGCGGCAATCGGCCGCCCCTTATTATTATTATTGCTTCGGTGTTCCGTCATTATTAAGAAGCGGTAATGCTTCAAGGAAAATAATATCATCACGATTTTTAGCGTCGCCTTCTGCTAAAACCGCCATTTTACCGACAACTTGTCCTCCTGCTTTTTGAACCAGTTCTTCAACTGCCCGAAGTGATTCTCCCGTGCTGATAACATCATCAACGATCAGTACTCTTTTACCGCGCATTAGCGAAGCTTCCGTAGAATCAATAAAAAGATTCAGCATTTCGTGAGTAGTAATCGGTTTTAGGTCAACTGATAGTGCGTCTGTCATATGTATTTTTTTATTTTTACGGACGATGATATAAAAATTCTGATTGCTTTGGCGCGCCATCTCATGGATCAGCGGGATGCCCTTCGCTTCTGCCGTTATAAGAATATCATGCTCGGGAGCCATTTTTATTAGTTGTTCAGCCGCTTTAACGGTCATTTCAACATCTCCGAATAAAACGAAATAGGCAATACTTAAATCATCGTTAATTTTACATACTTGCAAATTTCTTGTAAGACCTGCGACTTTAATCTGATAATATAGTTGTTCCATGTTAACCTCCGTTAATAGATAATAGTCTCGCGCGCACTAAAACCGCGCCGATATAATGACTAACGTCATTATATCATGATTTCCTTTGGAAATCATGCCCTCCGGGGGATGCGCACTAAAGCCGCGCCGATATAATGACTAACGTCATTATATCATGATTTACAATTTTGTGCGCGAAAATCGCATAATAATAAAAACAATTGACAAATATCTCCCTCCATGATATATTGCAGTGATTTAATGATTAAAGAAGATTTAACGGAAACTTTCGAATGTATTATGAACAGCCTTATTTCCTATCTTTATGGAGGTGCCTAATGTCCGCCGAAACTAAAAATTTGTTTACGCTTTCCGGCTTAACCAAGGAATACGGCGAGGGCGGCGCAAAAGTTACCGCCCTCAAAAGTATTAATTTAACCATCCCTGCCGGAAAATTTATCGTTATCTTAGGCGCAAGCGGTTCGGGTAAATCCACGCTTATCAATATGCTCGGTTGCATGGATCGGCCGACACAAGGCAGTATCTTCTTCGGTGCAACCGATATTACAGCCTTTAATAAAAAGCAAATGACGGCATTTCGCGGCGGGCATATCGGCTTTGTCTTTCAAAGCTATAATCTCCTGCCCGATTTAACCGCGCTTGAAAACGTGGAATTTTCTACTGAACTTGCCAACCTTTCTCGCAAGCAAGCGGAAAACGCGCTCGGGATGGTTGGTTTAACCGACCGAATGAGCCATTATCCCGCGAACTATCGGGCGGTGAACAGCAAAGGGTGTCAATCGCCAGAGCAATTGCGAAGAATCCGCAAGTACTGCTTTGCGATGAACCCACAGGTGCTTTGGATTTCCAAACAGGCATCATGGTGCTTGAAGCCCTAAAGCAAATACACCGGGAGCAGAAAACGTCCATACTACTCATTACTCATAATCAAGAAATTGCGAAAATAGCCGACCTGGTTATCGCGCTTAGAAGCGGTGAGTTATTGGCCGTCTCCGAAAATGACCGCCCCCTATCCCCGTCGGAGGTAAACTGGTGATGAAAACCCCATTAAAATTGTCATTCCGAAAAGCCCGCTCGTACATTCCGCAGCTTTTGGGGCTTATACTGCTTTTGGTTGTTGGTGTGTGTTTTTATATTACCCTTTCAACTATTGTTTTACGATTCGAGGAAACCGCGGAAAAATATATTACCGATAATGCTTATGCCGATATTACCTTTTACGGCACTTTTAATGAGGAGAGCGTAAATCTGCTTTTGGCTTCTAATGAGATCGACACAGCACAAGGCAGGACAGTACGGGATTACCGCGAGGGTGAGCGCATTTTCCGTGTCGTCTCTTTAACAGACGGGATAAATATTCCATATCTTTATGACGGATGTTTACCGTCTGATGAAAATGAATGCGTCCTTCTAAAACGTAACGCCGATTCAATGGGGTTTTCTATTGGCGATAAATTAACACTCGCTGATAAATCGCTTACTATAACCGGGCTTGCCGCTTCGCCTGAGTATATTTATATGGTTCAAAATGAGCGCACGATGATGGCGCAGACCGAGCGTTTTGGGGTTATCTTTGTGCAGCAGGATTTTTTCCCGACAGGTTTTAACGAAATCGTCGCAATTACTGATAGTAAAGATTCAGTTAATGAATTAGCATTGTTAATCGGAGCGTTCAGATATATCCCGCAAAAGGATCAGCAAAACCATCTGCTTTACCGTTCCGATTTAGGTGAAATAGGGAGTTTCGCGGCTATCTTCCCCTTAATTTTTGCCGTCCTTATCACGGTCGTTATCTATGTTATGCTATCCCGAACAATTCAAAAAGACCGAAAACAAATTGGGACGATGAAATCACTTGGCGTTACGGACGGAAAAATCATCGGGATTTACCTTACGCAATTCGGGGTTGCTTCCTTAATCGGAGCATTAATCGGGTGTATTGCCGCGGTGTTTATCGGTGATTTAATCATTGGCATTTTTTCGTCAATGTTTGAAGTTCCGACGCTTAGTTTCGCTTTTTATTTGAATTTGTGGGGGGGAGCGGTCTTTGTTTCTATGCTTTTATGCGTCATTTCGGGTTTAATCGCACTAATTCCTATCCTTAAACTGCTGCCCGCTCATGCCATGCGTTCCCGCGTTCCGAAAAGCGGCCGGCGTATTTTACTTGAACGCGCCCAATTCTTATGGAAGCGGTTCTCATTTAACACGCGGTACGCGCTTAAAAACTCATTTCGCAACAAAAGCCGATTCTTCGCCGTCGTACTTGGTATGTGCGGTTCTTGTGCCCTACTTGCTTTTTCATTGGGTTTTTACGATTCAATCGGCAATACCCAAGACAAGTATTTTCAAGATTTCACTAATTATGATGTCATCATAAGCTTTGACCCGGTACCGCTGTCTTACGGGCATCCTGCCGCCGAGCGGATGCCCAAGAATAACAAAGCGCTATTGCTTAATGTCGATATCATGGATGAACAATACCTTCTTGCCGTTCTGGAAAATGACTTTGATATGCTTAATATCCCCTCTTCCGCCCTCCAAAACGGTGTCGTCATCCCCGAATACTTTGCCCAAATTTGGAACGTTAAGGTTGGCGATACACTTCGGATAAACGGCTATGATGTGCTAATTTCGGCGATAGTTACCCAATATCTGGGGTTAACGATTTTTACCGGATACGACTATATCGACCGCATCACAACAGAAATCCCGGCGA
>WQST01000122.1 GCA_009787745.1 Lachnospiraceae bacterium | reverse complement strand
ATAATATGATTTTATTCCATCAATTCCCCCTGCAGGATTAAGAACTATAGCGGGATCCGGTGTTCTTCTGCCATTTTCAGTAGGGTCGTCAAGGTATGCCCGACTGATCCAAGGACCAAACAGGTCAGAATCATACAGCGTATCGGGATTAGCTGCTGCTTGATATGCCAGCACAAAGTCGTCACGGGCTTGGTCATAGTCAATTCCGCCATACATACGAGTATAATAACGCTCCATACTATCAAGATAAGCCTTATTATTGTCTATCTGATCAAACTTCGGATAATTAAGCAATACAACTTCTTTTTGATCAATGTCATACATAACCGTTAAAAGTGAAGGTGATAAACTCTTATACAGAATCCTTAAGCCTGTCGGGTTGCCGTTAAGGTCAAATGCAATATTACCTTCAACAGGATCCATTGCAAACTCAAACGGAGCATAGCCGGGTACAATATCTCCGTTAAGAACCAGCTTCTTACTATTGGTTTTAAATGCTCCTTCGCCTAAAATAAAGTCTTTATGCGCAAAGCCGGAGGGAGAATTAAATGTAACGTTCGTTAAAAGCGGACAATCCGCAAAAGCTTCCTTTCCTACTTCTTTAACGGTATTACCAATAACAACTTCTTCAAGTCTTGGTAAACCTTTAAAAGCTTCAGGAGCTACACTTGTTAAGGTATTATTAGAAATGGTAAGTGAGCGTAGCCGAGAACGTAAATTTTTATTGGACAGAGCACCGCTTGCAATATCGCTGATTTTAATATCACCGACAAATTCAGGGATAACTAAGTTAATCGGGTTAGTTCCGTTCCAATCGGTATCATCGACCAATTGACAGCCCGTAAGTTGACCGCTTGCATTCGCTTGCAGTATATACTCACCGTCGCTGATTTCGTAGCATTGAACTCCCGCACTGTTAATATAGCGGTACGGGACGAAATCCGAAACCTGTGTGAAAGCTGACCATGTCGAGCGGCGCGGTAAGGCAATACGACCGTTTTGCGATGTCTCCGGTCCGCGGACATAGAAATTGGGGTTGGTAACATCTAAAAACAGATATTTACCGACATATGATGCACTATTATCAGTAGGATGATAATTTGCCGGGGCTATATCATCGGAAGACGGGTTATAGGAAACATAACCGCCGTTTCTGCCATTCGCTACATTAGGAAACTCAACAAATTCAAGCCCTGTACACATCCTAAACATTCCCGACGGAATGTAGATTGTCCCCTTTGAACCGTCTGTTCCGTAACTCTCAGGCATAATAACACTCTTTAGACCCATCCGTCCTGAAAATAGCCAGTTACCTAACGCACTTCCCGCTACCCCTGTAATATTTTTCGGTAATGTAATGGTTTCCATTGCACCCTGCCCGGCAGTTTCCAAGGCAAAGGCGGCCGTTCCGATATCAAAAGAATTACGCTTATCGGTAAACTTAACCTCTTTCAAAACACTACAATCATAAAAAGCAAAATCCTTAATACTTATCGGATCCCAATCCATTTTTGACATATCGACAGTTACTAAAGAATGGCTTTTCGCAAACGCTCCAAGACCGATTTCTCTAACTGAATAAGGGAGTGTTACGTTCAATAACCCACTGCCGAAAAACGCTTCTCCGCCAATAATTCTAAGCCCGTCATTCATCGAGAGACTGGTTAATTGTGTACAACCTTTAAATGCTTGATTTCCTACATTAGTAACATTGGCTAAATTAAGTGATTTAATAAATGAACCTTCAAAGGCGCGGTCACCAATATAAGCTATTTCATCAGGGAAAATTAAAGTATCAACGTTACCAACCATTTGAAACGCTTCATCACCAATGCCAATTACCATTTGTGAACGAATATTCACCAAAAACCCGTTCGAGTCAAGAGCTGTTCCCGGCTCATCAATCAAAGTCCCGCCGCGCGGCACATATACATATGCTGCTGTAAGTGGAGTACTTGATGCTACGTCTTGAACAAGCTTAAGAGAAAAGCCAAGCCCCGGAAGCCGGTGGATGAAATTCGGGTCGCCGGATTTACCCATTAATCCTTCTGTATATTGGCAATAAAATCTGAATTTTTTGTCAGGTGACAAGTCAGCGGGAGTACGTGAAAAAGGTACACCAACAAATAAATGATAATTACCGACCGCCGCCGGACTCAAATTAAAATAACCATCCGAATCTCTTGTAATGGTAAAAGCACCTAAACCGGTGAAAGAACCACCTGGTTGAGAAACAGAAGTGGGTTCTGTTGGCCGCCCTACCGGCTCGGCGCCTACACTTCCGCCGGAAACCCAATCTAGATATGCTGTCCCATTTAAATAGGTGCTTAAATCCGTATTATATTTCGGGATATCCGTTTCAACATATTTATAAAACGCTGCGCATTGGTCTTTGTAGGCATTATAGGCTGTAACCCATTCTTCTTGTGCTTTTATATATGTCATATCAGGTGAAACGCCAAGCGGCGCACCCGGACGCCCTTCATCACGCGTATACCAATCCGAATAACTATATGTATAGGGCGTTGAACCGGGACCGCCTTGTACATCCGGGCCGGTACTAACCCGCCAGTGATTGCATTTAGAAGGGTCTGTATGACCAGAACCTGGGCAAGTACTAAAATCTGAACCTTGGTTTGCCGAAAAGAAATTATTATACTTTTCTTCGGAAACAGTAAAATATTCTTGTGCCAGAAAGTTATCAAGTTTTATTTGATCAGCCGGAAGCAATGAGCTGTAACCGTTGATAATTACGAAATTTCCCTGTGTATTAGGAATAGCATTTGTGACCGAATAAAAGAACTGCGGTACATATGCCCATGAGTCATTCGCACCCGATAAAGGATAAATCGTATAGGATGTGTGGGGAATTGTCGCAGGTTTTTGGAGAAAGGACGGTGATGTCGGAAACGACGGCGATGATGGATAAGCAGGAACACCACGGGTATCGTCGGTCGGATTTACAGCATCCGCTTTATCGCCCGCTTCAATATTTCCCGGCGGAATCAACGCAACAACAATCGCCGATATCATCAATATCGCGCCTAACGTCAACCTTATCTGCTTTTTCAGTTTCAAATTTATTTTCTTCGCTTCTTTTACTTCCTTAGCTTTTTTCGCTTTTGCTTTTGCCATTTTATTCTCCCTTTTTATCAAAAGTTTTACGTTTTGATAAGCACACTGACTCATTCGGTCAACGTGATAACCCCATTTTCATATAAATTTCCCTTGCTTCGCCAAAAAATTACTCAGCTTAAGAAACGACACTCATAATTAACTTAAATTTATGCATATGTTCCCGAAATCCGTTTCGCCGATGATGTCGTCCTCTTCTGAGCAAAAATTGATAAAATCCATTAAAGTTACCCTTTAATGTAATAATACAACAACGATGCCATTTACGCAAATAGAACCAATTTTGCGCAATTGACATTGATTAACTGATTAAGTTCATTATCACCATACATAACACAGTAATTGCTTTCCTAATATTTATCGGTCATTGCTTAAAAATTATTTAGTTATAATTATAATATATCTTAGATTTTTTATCAAGATATTGTGTACGGCAAATATTTACAATGAAACCGTTACTGTTCACGCGTGACTATTCCGCGAGGTGTTTTTGCATGTTTTATGCAAAAACCCGAGTTGTGCAAGCGCCAAAATGCTGTTTTTTAGCATTTTGTGTGCAATACCCCAACGCAGTTGGGGTTGTTACTGTTTACGGCTTGCCGTGAACAGTAACAAAATACCGCCTTACGAGCGGTATTTAATCCGTAATCCAATAAAAATTCTGCTAAACTTCTAATCATTCACTTAAGCATTTCATCCGCAACACTAACAGCTTTATTAAAAGCACTATGCAAAAGATTAACCGCAATCATATCAAGTTTACTGATTGTTGTTTGCGACCATGGTTTTTGATATAATTCGTCCAATGCGGCTTTCGCCGTCTTTTTATCGAAAACTTGACAAGCTTCTTTTATAATAGTAATCTTCTCATACAAATAAAATCGATCTTCATCGGAAATATCAATACCATTATTCTTTTCCGCCGACTTGATTTTGGCGACTAACGCTTTTAATTGCTTGATAAATAGCGGAGTCGTCTCAAGCAACAGCGAAACATTCCGCTCCCTGCCTGCCTGCTCAAGCGATAATGCAATACTTGAAAGTTTATTTTCATCGATATTATAAAGCGCATTTTTGATTCCATGAATGCTTATTACATATGACTTCATCTCCTCAGCACTCAAATTCTCAATATTTTTATATAAATCCTTAAGAATTATAATCGTCTTTTCCGCATCACGCATAAAAGCTTTGAGCATCTCTCCTGTCAGCTTTTCTGATTGCCGTTCTGATTTTGCCTGCCCCTTCTTCTTTTGTCTGGCCGCTTTTATGACATCGGGAGTTTGCTTACTCCTGATTAAATCATTTAAGACCACATTAAGCTCACGGATATCAATGGGCTTTGATAAAAATCCGTCAAAGCCATTCGCCAGAAAAATTTCCGATTGCCCGACCACCGCATTAGCCGTAAGGGCGACAATCGACCCTTTATAGCCAAGCTCACGAATCATTTTCGTCGTTTCCATCCCATCGATTCCCGGCATCATATGATCCATGAAAATAATATCATATTGATTTTTTCTCTTAATCAACTCAATCGCCCTAAAACCGCTTCCTGCTGTTTCTATTTTCAAGCCATAAGACGAAAGCAAACCTTTTGCCACATATAAATTTGATTCAACGTCGTCAACAATAAGTACACTACCATAAGGCATATATTCACGAACCATTTGCGACTTGATTTTTTTGGAACTGTGACGGTGGGATAATTGTAGGTTTTCACCGAGTTCGTTACCGCATACCGAATTCCCGATTCGCTCCTGCGGTAAGTATACGGTGAAGGTCGTTCCCTTTCCGGGCGCACTTTTCACCACTATTTTACCATTCATAAGTTCAACAAAACGCTTGGTAATATTCATTCCCAACCCTGTTCCGACGGTCGAGCGGTTAGTTTGCAAATTGAAACGGGTATACTCATCAAATAATCTGCCGATTTGATCGTCGTTCATACCCTGCCCTGTATCCGTAATCGTAAATTTGAGCATTACCATTTCCCGCTCTTTAGTCGATTCCATCGGTTCCGCACTTACCGATAACACAACTTCACCTTCATCGGTATATTTAAAGGCATTAGAAAGCACATTGCTCAAAACCTGCTTAATCCGCAATTCATCGCCAAACAAATCCAGAGGTGTATTTTCATCGATAGAAAGCTTAAATTCAAGCGGTTTACTGTCAAAGCGCAGACGAAGCAGTTGAATTGTATCATTTAGGATGCTTGGCATATCATATTTGACGGGAAATATTTCCAGCTTTCCCGCTTCGATTTTAGAGTGGTCAAGAATATCGTTAATAATATTAAGAAGCAAGTCGCCTGATTCATGAATCTTCCCAAAAGCTTCTTCCAAAGCAGGGGTTAACGCATCGTCCTGCAATTGGATTTCCGCAATTCCCAGAATCGCGTTAAGCGGTGTACGCACTTCATGGCTCATGCTGGCTAAGAAAATGCTTTTGGAGCGATTGCCCTGTTCAGCCATCACTTTTGCACTTATAAGTTGTTCGGCAATTTTTTGCCGCCGGAAAACTCCCGTTAGTACATTCGAGAAAAATTCCGCCAAATTGATGTCATATTGATTCCATTTGCGCCCGTCGTTTGCCCATGAAAAATCCATCATACCATATAACTTATCATCAATAAAAAGCGCCGTACACAAATAATTCTCGTATTCCGACCGATATGGCTCCATAAGTTTTCTTACATCAGGATCATCTGATGTCATATGGTAAATTTCCTGATCTTTAATCCGATTAAACAATTTGTTAGAAATATCGGTTTCGACGAAAGGAAATTTCGCTCCTTTTAGCGGCGGCATTTCGTTATTCTCTGATTTCCATTCATGGATACATGAAAATTCCTTATTTTCTTCATCATATACATATAGGAGAATTAATTCCGCTTCCATAAAAGCGCCGACGCGATTAAGCGACCTAACCACCATTTCATCAAAAATTTCTTTTGATTTTATGTGCAGTAAGAAATTTTGTGAAATATATGTCATTAAATCCTGTTGCTCCAGCCGTTTATCAAGTGCTGTGTTCGCTTTTTTTATGTCGGTAATATCAACGGAATGCCTTAGATGAACAATACTTCCGTCAGTCCACTTAATATACCGCTCCGTATGGCGATAGGTCATGTCGCGTTTTGCAAGGTATTCTTCCCAGACAAGTTCTTTATCGGGATTTTGGTCAAGCTTTCGGCAAGGGCAAAAGTCGCACTGTTCGTCTTTATCCTTATGGAAAACCTTATAGCAGATCTTTCCTGTACAATCTTTTTCCAATCCGTAATACTCAATCATGTTTTCATTAATGAAAAGGATTTCTCCTGTTCGGGGATTGGTAACATAAATCAGCGCGTCCAAGCCGCTCAGAATGTGGGTCAAAGTACCAAACGCCTTGCGTGCTTCTTCCGCTTCTAAGCTCTTGATTTCCATTTCTTTTAGTTTCGCTTGCTCTTCATGAATCGTCGCGAGCATTTTTTTCTCATTGCGCAGATCGCGGATATATCCTGCGACGGCATACCCGTCTTTATATTTAACCCGAATTAGGGTGACTTCACTGGGAATCAGTTCTCCGTCAAGTTTTTGGTGCATCCATTCGGTTTGGTAATATCCTGTTTTGAATGCTTCCTTGACCATATGTACTGATTTCGTAACCGAATCCTGACCGTCAGGTTGGATTTTCGGTGAAAAATCATAAAAGTTGTCAATAAACTCCCGCTTATCTGACATGCCAAAAAGTTCAACCGCCGCCGCGTTAGTAATAATATTTTTAATGTTCTCATCCCATAGATTAATGCAAAGCGGAGTGGCATCCAGTAATATCTGCGCCCTCTCCTCTGCTTCCCGGGCATTTTTTTGCATTTCTTTCTGTTCGGTTATGTCTTTTAACGCTCCTGCGAATCTAAGCGGAACACCGTTTGCATCTCTGTATGTTGAACCAAACACATGAAAAAATTTATATTCGCCATTTTGGGCTCTAATCCGATATTCGTAATTATAGGGGGTATTCCCCGTGTGATCATTTACATGTGCTTCGCAAGCCGCTAATATCCAACCTTTCTCGTCAGGGTGAAGCCTGTTAC
>WQST01000121.1 GCA_009787745.1 Lachnospiraceae bacterium | reverse complement strand
AGATTTCGCCAATGTCTTTGCCACCAAGCTGGGGATCGAATCTGTCGATCTGATTTCGGTCGGATTGGATGATGCCGCCATCAAATTAGTAAATGAAGACATCATGAAAAAGCATAGCTTCGTCCCCTTTGCCATCGACGAAAAGAATGCCAACATCCTGAATGTCGCCATGGCTGACCCCCTTGACCTTAATACCATCGACGATATCTCCCTGATTACCAACATGGATGTCCGCCCGTTTTTCGCCTCCACCGCGCAGATCGCCCTAATGCTTGACCGTATGTTCGGTAAGAAGCAAGCGATGGAAGCCGCCGAACAATATCAAAAAGAACATGCTGACGAGATGCGTGAGGAAGCCGCCGCGGAAACTAATTCCGATGTCGATAACGCCCCCATCGTAAAAATCGTCCGCTCCATGATCGAGACGGCTATCCGCCAAGGCACCAGTGATATACATATCGAACCATTTGAACGAAGCCTTCGCATCCGATACCGAATTGACGGTGTTTTACGCGATGTCATGGACTATAATACCAACCTGCTCCCGGCGATGGTCGCCCGGGTAAAAATCATGTCAGGCCTTGATATTTCCGAAAAAAGAAAACCCCAAGACGGTCGTTTGTCTATCTATGTTGATAACCGTGAATTCGACGTCCGTGTTTCGATTCTCCCGACTGTTTACGGCGAGAAAACCGTTATGCGTATCGCCGCCAAAGACGGCTTGACCAGAGACAAGAAATATCTTGGCTTGACTGAAAGCGATGAAAAACGCTTGGATGATATCCTGAAAAACCCCCATGGCATTATCTTGATAACAGGTCCGACGGGTAGCGGTAAATCCACGACAGTCTATACCGTGTTGAGTGAACTTAATAATATAGAAGTAAATATCGTCACCGTCGAAGATCCCGTCGAAGCCAATGTTGACGGCGTTAATCAGGTACAAGTTAATGTCAAAGCGGATATGACCTTCCCTGCCGCGCTTCGTTCGATACTAAGGCAAGACCCTGATATCATCATGATCGGTGAGATCCGTGACACCGAAACCGCTGAAATCGCGGTAAAAGCCTCAATTACAGGTCACTTAGTCGTATCCACCCTGCATACCAACTCAACAGCGGCGACAGTTACGCGCTTGATGGATATGGGGGTTGAATCATACTTAATCAGCGATTCCGTCGTTGGGATTATCGCCCAGCGTCTGATTAGGAAGCTGTGCCCGTCGTGTAAAGTTCCCCGCCAAGCGACAGATGATGAGAAGCGCTTATTAATGATGTATAAGGAAGAAGACGAATTGACTGAACGAGTCAATGATATGGAAGAAGCAACCTTATTTAACCCGTTTGCGGACGTAGGTAAGATAAAAAAACGCGCGGTTATCAATGAAGCGGTAACATTATATGAACCCGGCGGTTGCCCCTCTTGCTCGGGAGTCGGGTATAAAGGGCGGACGGCTATTTATGAGATTATGACGATTACTAATAAAATCCGTAATTTAATCAGCGACCGCGCAAGTGTTGATGAGTTAAAAGAGCAATCGGTAAAGGAAGGCATGTACACCTTAAGGATGGCGGCGACCCGCGAGGTATTAAAAGGAACGACCGCGATTAATGAATTGATAAAAGTTGCGTATGAAGCGGAATAAATCATTGTTATTCTGAGCGAAGCGAAGAATCTTTAATTAAGCTAATCATATTTAATATATGTATAGAAAGAAGAGGTGCCATTATGCCCGAATATTTGTATCGCGTCATTACTGCGGACGGAAAAGAAAAGAAAGCAACGATGGAAGCGAAGTCTACCGAACAGCTGACATCCATACTTAAGAATCAGGGTAATACAGTCATAAGTGTTGCTGAAGCGGGTGCTATGCGGAAGGATATTAATATTTCTATCGGAAATTCGATTAAAGCCCGTGACTTATCTATTTTTTGCCGTCAGACGATTAGTATTTTGGGTGCGGGGGTTAGTATAATCGAGGCATTGGAGATGCTTAAGGACTCGACAGAGAATAAACAATTGAGTAAAGCGATAAGCGGGGTTCATGAGGATGTATCAAAAGGTGAATCACTGACTCTGGCGATGCGGAAACGGAAGAAAGCTTTTCCGGAGATGCTTGCGAATATGGTCGAAGCAGGAGAGGCATCAGGTAGCTTGGAAATAGCTTTCTCACGGATGGCGATTCAATTCGAAAAAGATGATAAACTTAAGAAATCAATTAAGAAAGCCACTGTCTATCCGTCGGTGTTAGTGGTTTTACTTATTGGGATGTTGGCATTGATGCTCCTTTGGGTCGTACCGACATTTATGGGTATGTTCGAAGATATTGGATCGGAAATGAATGCTTATACGATGGGGATTGTAAATATCAGTAATTTTGTGGGTGATAATTGGATTGCGATTTTGGTGATTTTACTTGGTAGTTTTTTTGGATTACGATCTTTTGCTAAGACGCAAGCGGGGAAAATCCTGTTCGGCGGTCTTGTTCTTAAATTGCCGATTTTCGGACCGCTTCAAGTTAAAACAGCTTGCGCACGTTTAGGGCGGACTCTTTGTACTTTGCTTAGTGCCGGTATACCATTAGTTGATGCAGTGGAAATCACAGGGCGTTCGATGGATAACTATCAATAT
Organism: Lachnospiraceae bacterium; assembly: GCA_009787745.1. Lineage (GTDB taxonomy): Bacteria > Bacillota > Clostridia > Lachnospirales > Lachnospiraceae > UBA935. Next base: position 4,604 of record WQST01000121.1, on the reverse strand, counting down.
AAAAAAGCGATGGCGGATGCGAAAGATCAAATCATGCGTGGCCGTACTCTTTCGCAACCGCTCAAAAGCAGTGGTCTCTTTCCGATGATGGTCTCGCAAATGGTGGGTATCGGTGAAGAAACAGGTAATATCGAAGAAATGCTTGAAAATGTTGCAGGATATTATGAGGATGATGTACAGACTGCGACAGATGCGATGATGGCAATGCTTGAACCTGTGATTATTATTATAATGGCGGTGGTAGTTGGCTCGATGGTTATTGCTATTTTGTTACCGCTTATGGATCTATATGCTGCGCTTGGTTAATTAGATATGATATTATTTACTCAAATTAAGGTTCTTATTACGCATCTATTTAATAAGAATAAAATATAGTAGATTTTTTTAGAAAAATGTAGTAAAATAGGCTTTATTTACTGATAAATAGGAAATAAGTACTTGTTTTTTTATAACTAATGTGATAGTATACTTAATAAGAAACCTATATCACGAAAGTTGATGATATTATGAATATGAAAGGGATAATTATGAAAAGAGAGAATGGAATGAACAACAAAGGTTTTTCACTTGTTGAGCTTATTATCGTTATCGCGATAATGGCGATTTTGATCGGTGTTATGGCGCCGAATATGATGAGGTTCGTGGAGCGAACAAATGTTTCGGCGGATATGCAGACGCTTGATTCGCTAAGGACGGCAATTATGACAGCGATGGCTGATCCTATGATAAATGAAGCGTCACAACAATCATTTAACACTAATTTCTCCCAAGCAGCTCCTGCGCTTTTGAATGCAACAAATCTACCGGCAACTACTACTGGGATTTCGATGGCTGAGGATATATGCAGAACACTGAATATTGCTCCTGCTGTTGCAGGTTCGGCTACTGGAGGTGATATAGAAACTGCAATAAGAGCACAACTACGCTCACACGGAACAACTAATGCTACTACAATTCAAGTTCATATTGTATCTGGAAATGTTATTATAAGGCTTTTAGGTACAGACAGAACAGGAGGCAGATCTACAGGCAGAACGCCTGGAACTGCTAGTGTTACAGATATAGTTGTAGGTACAGATGCTGATATTTATACTGCGCCGTAAGTTACATGAATTCCATTTGTATATGCGATTCAATCACTAATTCGGGAACATGGAAATTCAGATAGCACACGTTTTAATTTTTGATCTCGACATAGTCTTCGAACGTTCCCACTGCTTAGGCTGTGGGAACGTTTTTGGTAATATTACAGTACACATTCTGATGTAGGCGAAGAATCTTTATAAAGCATAGTTCAACGGAGGCTTTAATGCTTTCACGCGATTTCAAAAAATTACTAAAGGGAAAAAAAGCATTTACCTTGATAGAAGTTATGATAGTAATTGCGATAATTACTGTTATGACTGGTTTTATTGCGCCGTCCGCTACTGTTATGCGCGAACGCGGAAGGCAGATTAACCGTATGAACATCGCCAGAACAATTTACCTATCAATGCAGAATCAATTGACGAAAGAAATGGTTGGCGGCAGTCTTAAAACGATTCTGACAGGACCTTTTTATGAAACGGATGAAAATGGCTTTTTCACAGATCGGCTTGCAGACGGTGCTATCAATATTAATAATGTCGCTCAGGCACTTTCTGCTAATTTAGATCAAGATATAAACGATGTTCTTCCGCCGAATGAAGATATTACGCTTGTTCGCTTTATTAGTAAACCGAGAAATTACGATCCGTTTGCTGAAGCTAATGAAGGAAATGTCCTGCTAAACAATTTCTTTAACTTGCTTAGCGAAATTATATTGGACAGAGAAATATTAAATGATGCTATATTGATGGAATATAATATCAGTACGGGAGTTGTTTTATCTATTTTTTATGGTGATGATGCAGAACAGACATTACTCACTTATATGGATATTGACGATAATGACAGAAATAATGTAACAGGCGGCAGAGGAGTTAACAATTATTGGCAGGCATCCGAGCGCAGGCAGGGTTATTATGGTGTGGATTCGACAGGAGTCCTGCCTCCTGTACGAAATATTGAACAAGCCAATATTTACGATGGAATTGAAACCGGAAGAGATTTAGACGGAAGAGTTAATGTTTTGTATGCAGAATTTTTACTTGAAGCACAGGATGTATATACTTTTGAAGTATTAAGCGGTGATACTTCAATACTAACTATCACGATGAATCCCGATATTACTCCGTTTCCGACTGATTTTGCGAATGCTTTGCTGGTTAATAACGGAAATATTATTTTCCAACCGGGAATGCAAGGCGATCTCTTTAGATATATTTGGGTAATTGACTTTACTGACGGGAATATAAATCAACCCAATAGTGTTGGTGAGAGGATAAGAGGTGATGAGTCTCCAATCAACCTCGGTGATATTGATACGGTAGGAGAAGACGGCAGAATTGATTTTCCTTCGCAGGTACGTGTCAGAGCATCCAGAGACGGGAATGCAGGAGTGACGTCTCGTACATCAGCGAACTTATTTTATGATAGAGAGATTAACGGAAACTATGAGATAAGAACAGCGAGGCATCTTAACAATGTTCGCTATTTACCTGATAGGATTTTCCGTCAGACGGAAGATATTGATATGGCGCGTCCTTGGGGCAACGTGATGAATAATTTCGCCCCGATTCGGAACTTTAGCGGTAGATATTCCGCTATGTCAGGCACGTCGTCACAATTTCGGATTGAGAATCTTAGAATTGATATTCCTGATACGACAGAAAATAGGACTAACTTTGGCAATAATATCGGTTTATTCGCCGATCCAAGCGGAGATATTCAAGGTATTGCTTTATTCGCGGCAACGATTAATGCAAGGTACCCTGCCAACGTAGGCGCAATTGCAGGACAATTAGCATCGGGAGGCAGGATAAGGCAAAGTTATAGTTATGCTAATATAGACGCTTCTAATGGAAATGGAAATAGCAATACAGGCGGTCTGGTTGGTCATATCGTTAATAATGGTAGCTTAGAGCAATCATTTAATGCAGGTTTTTATAATACAGCTACCTCAACAGAGACAGAAAATGATGCTGTCAGAGGTTCTGTCATGGCTGACCGCGGTAACATCGGCGGTCTTGTCGGATGGAATGACGGATTGATACATAATAGCTTTAATAATGCGAGAGTTAATACCACTGATGTAGAACTGGTAGGTATGTTGGGTTCGCTGTCAACGGAACCTGTGTATCGATTGATAGACGGAGTTAATTACGGTGGTATCGCAGGACGAAACAGCGGCATAATAAGAAATACATATGCTACCAATTTCGTTCCCTTCATTCCCTTAGAAGAATCAGTTTTACGTAATATAAGATCGGGTGGTATCGCCGGGCGAGACGATGGTACTTTAATAGATAATTTTTATATTACTAATGGTAATAGAGATCAAGGCAGCCGACCTAAGACAGATCTAATGGAAGAACTGTTATGGGCTAATAGTGCATTTAGGCGCGGGCAGGTATATATTGAAGGAACTAACACGTATCTTGCTTATCCGTATCCGATTTTACGAAGCAACAATCCTTTTCCCTTTATACTCCCTGCCGAATTATGGGGGTATGAAGATATTGAAGACTTCGAGGATGATTTCATTTTTGGTAATTTGGAGTTTTCATATTATGAAAGGTATGACGATGGTAATTTTAGTTTCTCACCCGGCGGTACGATACCGTTAGCTACGGATGGAATCGTTACTAATGACGGGTATGTGCTCGAGTTTAATTTTACACAAGCTATGGGACTGAGTATTAACGGTATTAGTTTTGAGTTAAATGCAGGGGAAAATCTAGCCAATTGGACATCGGGAGTAGACTTGGATTGGAATTGGGAATGGACTCCGATAAACGGAACGCAGGTACCTCTTAATAAGCCTGTTCAAGTTGGTGAAATTGTTATTTTAGATGATGATGGTAATGAAATCATTGTGCCGAATTTTCGGATGTTTTTTGAGAATAATTTCCTTGAAGAATTTGCAAACGGAGCGGAATTTATTAATTTTAGCATTATCAATCCGCAAACTAATGCAGTTTTTCGTGAGTTTAGCTTTAACCCTTTATTCGCCGATACGATTAATAGAACCTTCCATACGATAGATGACGAAGATTATAATTTTGTTGTGCGATCACCTCGTCACGCGGCAAATATTGGTTTGGCACCTGCATCAACATTTGTACAGACACTTGATATTGATTTCGGTCTTTATTTCCGAACACTTATAGCGGGTAGGACGTTCGGTGAGTTAATCTATATTGACCTGACAAGTCAACCGGTTTTTGTTAATAGTGCAGTTATTAATACTCCGTTTTTAGGTGATTATAATGGAAATGGGCATGAAATAAGGAACGTTGTTGCTAACAATGGATTATTTCACATAGTTGGAGATAATGCAAGGGTTAGGAGAATTACCCTGCGGGATGCAACGATTACTTATTCTCCTTTAATCGGTGGCGGCCCTATTGGCGGTATTGCGGCGATTAACTTTGGTTTGATTGAGTTATCGGCGGTAATAGATTCATTAATAAGCAGCGGGACAGCCGGCGGGGAAAACATAAAAGTAGGGGGTATTGTCGGGG
>WQST01000120.1 GCA_009787745.1 Lachnospiraceae bacterium | reverse complement strand
TTTTCGGGATCGGTCTCATGGTTTCTGACCGGCTTGTGTTCAGGTCTGATAATGTATACTTTACCTTCTTTTTCCAGTTTATCAATCAAATCAAGCGTCTCATTATAGCGATCCGCTCTTTGGCTTATTACTTTAATAAATTCAGGATATTTCCTGTATACGATCTTTATCATAAATAAATAGAATTTTCTGGTTTTCTTGCGGTACTCTTTGGTCCGGGTATAAACTACGATGATCTTTTCATTACCGTCGTCGATTGCTTTTTTAATCGGAATCGCATCATACATACCCCCGTCTAGCATCGGATTGCCGTCAATATTGACAATCGTCGTAATAAACGGCATACTGTTCGAAGCTCGGCAAATATTCATCAGTCTGTTCTTATCGCCGAAATCATCATAGTAAATCGCTTTACCTGTTTGACAATTAGTGGTATGCATTACTAAACGTTGATCAGACGCAAAAAAAGTATCATAATCAAAAGGTTCCAGTTCATTAGGCATTTTATTAAACATGAAATCCATATCAAAAAAGTTACCTGTCCGAATGTAAGTCCCTAAGCCAAGATAGCGTTTTTTCCTGAGTGGGTCAATATTTGTGCGGATAAGCCGCCCAGGTTGACGTGATACATAATTAAGTGCGGCATATGCGCCCGCCGATAAAGTGACAATATTGGGAATATAAAAATCATTATCTAGGAAAAAATCAAGTACTCCTGCGGAAAAAACACTGCGGAACGCGCCGCCTTCCAAGACAATCCCACAATTCTTAAGCATGTTGCAAATAACCCTTTCATATAGTCTTTCATGTAGTGTATTCGTCACGACAACGGCTTTTCGAATCTGTTTATCGCCGCCTTTCATGTCTAACGTCATTATGCCCCTCCTGGGGATGCGCACTAAAGATGCGCCGATATAATGACCATTATATCATATACCATTTTAATAATGCAAATCAATTTAATTATCGAAAAAATTAATAATTTCCGTTACCTTTAAAGGCCCGCCAAATAAATCCAACGCACTGCCGATGGTGACATTTATCCGATTATTACCGATTTTTTTAAGTTTTTCCAAATCTGAAAAATTATGGACTCCTCCTGCATATGTGACGGGAATCCCTTCATATGAACCCAATATTTCCACTAAATTTTCATCTATCCCTGCCGATTTACCTTCGACATCAACCGCGTGGATCAGAAATTCATCACAATACTTAGACAATTCGAGCAAACTATTTTTGCTGAGTAAAACATCTGTATATTTCTGCCATCTGTCAGTGACAATATAATAATCGTCATTTACGTCTTTGCGTTTCCGACAGCTTAAATCAAGCACTATTTTTTCTTTTCCGATTAAATTTACCAGTTTTTCTAAATTATCGTAATTAATTCTTCCATTCTCAAAAACATAAGAGGTAACGATTATATGAGAAGCGCCGCTATCTAAAAATAGTTCGGCATTGTCATGATTTATGCCACCGCCTATTTGTAAGCCGCGGGGAAAAGCTCTTAAAGCATTTAATGCCTGCGCTTTCGTTGCTTCATAATAGTCACTTTCTTTTGCATTCAAGATGATGACATGCCCGCCGAATAAATTATGTTCGCGGTAATAATTCGCATAATATGCGGCATCTTGTACAGAGACGAAGTTTTCTAAGGTTTTGTCAAGGAAATCATTTAAGCTTGAACCAACGATTTGCTTAACCTGACCGTTATGGATGTCGATACAAGGACGAAACTGCATATTTACTCCAATTCTAAAGATAAGGTTTTAACAGTAATATTAATATAACATCTCACACAAACTTTTTCCAGTATATTTTGATATTCGCTGAACATAATAGCTAGTGGATGATACGTTTGAAAGTACGCCAATGTAAAATTAATGAATCCGCATTTTCAATAAGTAAGGTGCAACGCTGCATTCGATGTTGATACGATAGACGTAGATTCTATTTAAGTACTAAAGGGAGGAACCATGCACAATATAAAGAAAGTGTTATCAGGCGCACTTGTTATTTCAGCAGTGCTTATGTTTACAGCTTGCGGCAATAGGCTTGATGACAATATGAACAGACCGGAAAATAATGTAAATCATAATAGCGCCGTTGAAACGCGTGAAGAAGAACGTCGTGAAGACCGTGTAGAACGGCATGAAGAGAGACGTGAAGAATTTCGTGAAGAAATAAATGAAGAAAATAATAACGGATTTTTAGAAAATAACTTTAATGACAGGCAAAATGAAGGTGTTTTAGAAAACATCGGTGAAGATGTCGGTGATGTTATGGAAGGTGAAACCACCGGGGTAAGGAATGTACACCGTGTCGGCAGTAATAATAATAACACTTTAAATGATGCTACTAGGGGTGTTAATACTAATACCGGTGTTAGGAATACAGGTGTTAATAACACAGGCGTCAATAACGCAGGCGTCAGAACAGGCGTTAATAATAACACGACTAACAATACAGGCTTAAACCAAAATAGTATGAAACACAATAATACTGCTGTTCGCTAGTTAATTAGCAAAAACTGAAAAATACCCTCTGTAAATTAAATAGAGATTTATAATAAGCCACTTTACGGAGAAATGACAGAGATGTCATTTCTCCGTTTATGTTAACTGACATTCATCAATGATTTAGTAAGTTTCCTGTTAACATATGTGACTATTACATTAAATATGTCCTATTATTGTTCCTGAAAAAGTTGCTGTCCATGAGCCGGCTAAGCGCTCAGCCTTCTGTAAATGCAATGTTCCGCTCATCCATGTTTTATAGCTATCATTATACTCGCTATATGAAATAGTCGATGGTACTGACTCGAAAGAGCTATAATTATTAATTACAGTTTTGTTTACAGAAACAATAATTCGTGTTGATATTTCTTGATTTGCAGTCATTCTCTGCGCATCTGCCGGAGAATAACCGGCATGGAATGTATCTTTTATTCTTTCTATGGAATAAAGATACATTTCTATTCCGGTTTCAGATTTGATTGTTTCCTCAATATCAGCATAATCATGGTATTCTACAGAATAGTTATCTCTAACTTTTGTGTTATCGAATGCAAATACATTAATACTCATTAGTAATGTTGTAATTAGTGTCATAGATAGAACAAAATATTTTTTGTTTTTCTTTAGCATGTTCCTCCTTTTTGTCCGTCGTTAACAGGAAATACTAAATCTTTGCATCTTTTACTTTATCATATTAATTTAAGCTTTCAATACAGATGTGATAAATGGCTATATTTTGTGATATGCAGTTAGTCTTAATACGTTGAACCACCTAACCAATAACATCAGCCATTGTATACATTCCTGCGGGTTTGCCGGCTAGATACTTGGCGGCTTCAATCGCTCCTTTCCCGAAAACCGACTTCGAATAAGCCGTATGAGAAAAAGTGACAATCTCGTCACATCCTGCAAAAATAACGTCATGTTCACCGACAATCGTGCCGCCGCGAATTGCCGAGTAACCAATCTCTTTTTTACCGCGTTTTACCCTTTCTTGGCTGCGGTCATATATATACTTATACTCACTGCCCAGTTCATCATTAATCGAATCACCGAGCGCTAATGCCGTACCGCTGGGTGCATCAACTTTTAAATTATGGTGCTTTTCAACGATTTCGATATCGAATCCCGCAGGTGCTAATACTCCCGCGGCTTCTTTTAACATCTTAAGCAGTAAATTAATTCCCAGCGACATATTGGCGGATTTAAGGATGGCGACTTTTTCGGATGTTTCTTTTATTTTGTCAATCTGCTCTTCCGTAAGTCCGGTGGTACATAAAACACAAGGGACGTTACGCTTTTCACAATATAAAAGCAAGTCGTCTACCGCCGTCGCTATACTAAAATCAATGATAACATCAGCATTTATATCACATTCCGCGATACTTCCAAAAATCGGGTAGGGTGAATTACCATTATCTACCTTATCAATTCCGGCGACAACTTCCAAAGCCTCATCATCAGCGATCAGCCTTGTAATTGTTTGCCCCATTTTTCCGCTCGCGCCATGCATTATTACTTTGATCATACTAACCTCCAAAGAGTTTATCTTTATAAAAGCCCGTAGTCTGACATTGCTTTCCGCAATTTTTCGGCATTAGCTTGTTCCATTTCCGTAAGCGGGCGGCGAAGAACACCGTTACCCATCTTCATAAGTTCAAGCGCTTTTTTTACAGGAATCGGGCTTACTTCACAAAACAGTGCATCAACCAGCGCTATTGCTTCAAGCTGCATCTGAGTGCTTCCTGTTAAATCACCTTCCAAAAATCTCCGGCACATGTCATGGGTTTGTTTCGGCGCGATATTCGATAATACGGAAATAACACCAATCCCGCCGAGTGCCATAATCGGGACGATTTGATCATCATTTCCTGAATATAGGTCAACTTTTCCGTTTGCCAAAGACATCAGTTTCGCGATTTGTGAAATATTCCCGCAGGCTTCCTTAACCGCGACGATATTGGGGATATCATTAGCCAACTTAACAACCGTTTCCGGTAAAATATTCATTCCCGTCCGCGAAGGAACATTGTATAAAATAATCGGCAGTTTAACACTCTCTGCGATGGCTTTGTAGTGTTCGTACAAACCCTTTTGGGTCGCTTTGTTATAGTAAGGCGTGACGATCAAAAGAGCATCCGCGCCGACTTTTTCCGCTTCTTTCGATAAGAAAATCGCCGTGTCAGTGCAGTTAGACCCCGTTCCTGCGACGACCGGAATGCGTCCTTTGGCGACAGAAACGGTATGGCGGATTGCGGCGATATGCTCGTCATGAGTCAAAGTCGAAGCTTCTCCTGTCGTGCCGCAGATAATAATCGCATCCGTTCCTTCTTTGATTTGGAACTCAATAAGTTCGGTTAATTTCTCATAATCAACACTAAAATCCCCTTTGAACGGTGTCACGATAGCAACACCCGCACCTTTGAAAATAGCCATAAATAACCTCCTTTTGGTCAAAGCATATCGGTAAATAGTATCAAAAAAACCGACCGTGACGGCCGATTTAAATAGTATCTAAGATATCTATCCGATAGCACCCCATCAACATGATGACAGTTATACAGTTCTTAACTGTATACCCAAGGGTATCCACGGTTAATACCCTTTCGGCATCATTCCCTTTTACCGTTTTCCCTGCGAATAACCACACGACCATGCCCGACATAATCTAAGAAGAACGGCTACTTTTGAATAATGCAACCTCTATCTATATTTATTTAATAATGTTAAGTTTAGCATGAGATTTTTATTTTGTCAAATTCTTTCGCAGTAAGCCCCAATAAACCGAATCGTCGGAAACTCACGGCTTTGGGTTATCACGATTTTTAATTCTTCAACAAACGTTGCCCCAAAGCGGCAAATCTTCTTAAACCCAACGGTCGTTCCGCTATATAATAAACGTTGACCATCCAAGTCAACCGAATAAACATCAAAACTCTCAATCCGCTGACTCTCCCTTATTTGTTCACACAAAACCAAATGGGTCAATCTCCGCTTCTCCGGAAATTTCACCGTAACCGTTTCTTTTTCCGTCCTCCCGCACCAAAAATCCTCATCATCGTGAAGCACCGCCGTTATCGGTGCCGACTGCTCATCATACACACAAGCATCAGCACACAGATTCTCCGCAAAAATCGCTTTCAGAGCCGCCCCCAGCTCCTTTAAGCGCTTTACGTCAACTTCATTAATTAATCCTTCCATATCAGGGGGAACATTAAGCAAAAGCAAAGCGTTCCCCCCGACACTTGTTTCATATATATGAACTAACTCCCCGGTTGTTCGTAAATCATTATTTTCTTCAGGATGATAAAACCACCCCGGTCTGATCGACACATCGACCTCCGCGGGATACCAGCATAGCTTCTCTTCACCCATAAGCGCGGCGATACTGCCAATATCCTCATCTTCAGGCGAAAGCGGTTTAATGCCGGCCGCCTGCTGAGACCTCGCGGCGATTGCCGACCGTTCCCTTAAACGCTCAGAAACCACACTCCATTCACTTTTTCGGGTAATCCCTGCTTCATTGCCAATCCACCGAACATCAGGCCCCATAATCGAAATAACCGCATTCGGCTGATTCTTCCGAATTAAAGCGAAATAACGCTCCCAATCATACTCCTGGACTTTGCCGTTTGCTCCTTCACCGCAAGCGCCATCCATCCAAATCGTATATAATTCACCATAATTAGCCGTAAGTTCTAATAGCTGCCCCAAGTAAAAATCATCATAAGCCTTCCCCGTGCCATATGCCGCCTCATGCCTATCCCACGGCGATAAATATAACCCCATCTTTAACCCGTAACGGTCACATGATTTCCTAAGCAATGCGACGATATCCCGGGGATACGGCGAAGCCATCACACTATAATCGGTATATTCAGTCGCCCAAAGACAAAACCCGTCATGATGCTTCGCGGTCAAAATACAAGCCTTTACCCCTGCCGCCTTAAGCGCTTCGCACCACTGATCTGTATTTAACTTATGCGGACGAAACAACTCAGGATTCTCATCCCCCGTACCCCATTCGTGATTCGTAAATGTGTTAATTCCGAAATGCAGGAAAGCCGTAAAGCCCAACTTTTGCCATTCTACCTGCCGATTCGTCGGTTTGATTTTCGTATACTTGCTAACATCCATTCTTAACAATCACCTGCATTTCATCCCAAGTCTTTTCCATCCCTTCAACCAACTTAAACTGCGTCCGGCTGCGGTCAAGATTCTGTTCTTCACGCTTAATCCGAAAATATATATCGCCGTTAAGATAATCACCCAAAAAGCGCATCCCGCATTCAAGGGTCATCATTTTCGCGCCATCGCATAAATACTCGCGCTCACTTCCGGTAATACTGTCACGGCAAGCATTTAAGAAACTCTTCGTATAAGCACTAAAAAGCGGTAAGGAAAAATTTACTTTCGTTAAATCTCGCTCATCTTCCGGCGCCGTCGTCGCGCCAAAACGGATTGAATCACCGAAATCATTAACTAAAAGCCCCGGCATAACCGTATCTAAATCAATAACACACAGAGCCTTTCGCGTACAGCGGTCAAGTAAAACATTATTAAGTTTCGTATCATTATGCGTAACCTTAAGCTTTAGTTCGCCTTTTTCCTGCAAAGAAAGAAGTTTCCCCGCATATTCCTCATGTTTAAGAACGAAATCTATTTCCGGCGAAACATTCTTTACGCGTCCGAAAGCGTCATTTTTGATAGCTTCATGAAATTGTTGATAACGCAAAGGCGTATCGTGAAAACGTGGAATCGTATCATACAGTGAATCCGCAGGGAAGTCGTTAAGCATTTGCCGGAAGCGTCCGAAAGCATACCCGCTTTCGGCGAAATCCGCTTCGGTTCCTGCCATTTGCAGACAT
>WQST01000119.1 GCA_009787745.1 Lachnospiraceae bacterium | reverse complement strand
AAGACGAAATCAAAAAAATCGAGGAGGACTATGCCCGCGCCGAAATCCCCGTCGTTTCCAATAATTCTGCTCACCGCACCACTCCTGACGTTCCGATGGTCATGCCTGAGCTTAATCCCGGGCATTTAGATATCATCGAATTTCAGAAAAAGCGTTTAGGCAGTAAAAATGGCTTCATCGTCGTTAAGCCCAATTGTTCCATTCAAAGCTATGCTCCGATGTTAGCCGCATGGCAGGAATTTGAGCCGGCCGAGGTCGTCGCCTGCACTTACCAAGCTATCTCGGGTGCGGGAAAGAACTTCACCGACTGGCCCGAAATGGTCGGGAATATAATCCCCTATATCGGCGGTGAAGAAGAAAAAAGTGAAAAAGAGCCCCTCCGTATTTTTGGCGATATTGTTGACGGTGTTATTGTTCCCAAGACACTACCCGTTATTACTTGCCAATGCCTGCGTGTCCCGATCCTTGACGGGCATACTGCCGCGGTTCATGTCCGCTTCAAGAACAAACCGACGAAAGAGCAGTTAATCGAAAAAGTTAAAGCTTTCAGAGGCATCCCGCAGGAACTGGACCTTCCAAGTGCGCCGAAGCAACTCATTCATTATCGGGAAGAGGATAATCGTCCCCAGATAAGCCTTGATGTTGATTGTGAAAACGGGATGGCGATCAGTATCGGACGTATTCGCGAAGATCATCTTTATGATTTTAAATTCGTCGGTCTTTCCCATAATACGATTCGCGGTGCGGCAGGCGGCAGTGTTTTAAGTGCGGAATTATTAAAGGCGAAAGGTTTTATAAAAAGAAGATAGTAATTGCCAAAGGTGGATAGTAACGATATTTTGATGAGGGATGAACATGGATCATAGTCAAATCGATGAATTAACAAAGAAGTGCGAAAGTTTGGTCGTTTCGGAAAGGATGTACCGTAATATTTGCGATACATCAGACCGTGCCTTTATTTATCAGGATTTTGTTAACAATACGATAAGAACGATTAGTAATTGGAACTACTATTTTGACTTCGATATAAATGATGAACAAGATATGATTAATATTTTTAATTATATCGAAGCAGAATATGCGATTGCTTTTCGTGAACTGTTAAATCTTGAAAAGACAGGAATCGAAAATCAAAGTGCGGTTGTTAAATTTAAAGACAGCGCTACTTGGATCGAAATAATTACCACCGTAATATATGATGAAGACAGAAATCCTACCGATAAAATAATTCGTTTTTCCGATATTACGAAAATCAAGAATGCGAATGATGAGCTTACATACATGGCTTATTATGATATTTTGACAGGTCTTTATAACCGTAGTTACTTCGTTCGCTTGCTTAGTGATTTCCTTCGTGATGCGGAAAAGAAAAATGATGTCGTCGCAATATTATACATTAACATTGATGATTTCCGAAAAATAAATGATGCTTTCGGAATGACCGTCGGTGATGAAGTAGTCCAGCAGTTCGGTCAGTTTTTGGGCGAATTTAAAAGTGATCATGTCATTGTTTCACATTTTAATGCTGATTCTTACTGTATCGCGATTTATGACCCTTATGGGCATCGCAGTATTGAGGTAATCACGTCCGCCATCTATGACCGCTTATATTGGCCTTTTTACCTAAGCAACCATCAGGAACTGATTCTCGCGGTCAGTATCGGTGTCGCCGAATATCCCGAAGCGGCGAAATCCAGCCTTGAACTTATCAATTGCGCTGAAATCGTTATGTTTAAAGCGAAAACAATGGGCAGTAATTCACTGCATTATTTTGATGCGCCGATTCTGCATGAATATTTACAGAATGTGGCGATTGAAAATAAGTTAAAAGAAGCAACATTTAGCCAGAATTTCATTCTATATTTCCAACCTCAGTATAGCATTGAAGGAAAAAAATTGCGCGGGTTCGAAACACTAATCAGATGGCGCGACAATGATGGGAAGATGATTAGCCCGATGCAGTTCATCCCGATTGCTGAACGAAATGGGACGATTGTTCCGATTGGTACTTGGGTCATGGAAGAAAGCATCAGAACATATTCGGAATGGCGGAAGCAATATGATTGCCCGTTAATTTTATCGATTAACATTTCGGCGATTCAGTATGCGCAAGAGGATTTCATTGAGAAAATTTTGGGAATTATCAAAAAGTATAATATTGACCCGAATGAAATCGAATTAGAAATTACCGAGAGTGTTTTGATAGACGATTTTAAGGAGATTACCGAAAAATTACATACCCTTCGCAGTTTGGGAATCCGTATTTCTCTTGACGATTTCGGAACAGGGTATTCATCTTTGTCGTATTTGAAAGGGCTGCCAATCACGACGTTAAAGATTGACAAGAGTTTTATTGATACGGTTTTGTTTGATGAAAATACGAAAGTAATTACCGAATCGATTATTTTCATGGTCAAGAAATTAGGTTTTGAATCAATTGCCGAAGGAGTGGAAACAGAAGAGCAATATACATATTTGGAATCTATCGGTTGTGATGGTATTCAGGGTTATTACCTCAACCACCCGATGCCGGCGGAGGAAATTGAGAAGAGGGTACTTTGTCATTTATAAAAAGTATCATTCTGAGTGTATGTAACATGATAAATTTTGAAAGAAAACAATATGCTGTCGAATCGAATTAATGAGTTGAAATACTTAAATACATATTATGAGCGGGCCGGTAGTCAGATCATCGTTATGTACGGTACAAGGGGTATTGGCAAGCATACTATTATCACGGATTTTTTGGCGAATAAACCAAATTACTATTATAAAGCCCGCCCCGCTTCCGAAAGGGAACAACTTTATCGGTGGGGGTGTGAACTTACTAGAGCAGATACCCGTGATAATTCTATCAGCAATTTACCTAAATATCCTAACTATGATGATATATTTAACATAATTGTTGATTCGGGCAAATTTAAAAATGTTCTCATTATCGACGACTTTCAATACATTGTCAAGAACAGCCCGTCATTTATGCAGAAATTAGTTGATTTAGCGCATGGTCAATGGAACACGGGCCAAGTCATGATTATTTTGTTAAGCTCGCAAATTGGCTGGATTGAAAATAGTATGGTGGAAAAAATCGGCGAACATGCCTATGAATTGTCCGGTTTTTTGAAGATAAAAGAACTTAGTTTTTATGAATTAACGATTAAGTACCGCGGTTTTAAATTATCGAAAGGGATTGAAACTTACGCGATCCTAGGTGGTAATCCGGGGATGTGGCAGTATTTTAATGATCAGCTTTCAACCGAAGAAAATATTTGCCAAAACATCCTTCCCAAACATGCGTATTTACGCCATCACGCGGAGCGGATTGTGGCGGATGAACTGCGCGAAACAGGTATCTATAACACGATTTTGGCCGCTATTGCCGAAGGGCATCAGAAGCTTAGTGATTTATATTTGCATACTTCCTTTTCCCGTGCCAAAATTAGTGTATATCTAAAGAATCTGATGGAGCTTCAATTAGTTGAAAAGATTTTTTCCTATGACGCAGGCGGGAAAGATAATAGCGCAAAAGGTTATTACCGTATAACAAATCACTTCGTTCATTTTTATTTCACTTATCTTTATCCGAATTTAAGCGATTTAACGCGCTTAAGCCCTCCCGAATTTTTCCGCACGCATATTGCGCCGTCCTTTAAAAGCTATGTTACGAATTACTTCAAAATGGTCTGCATTAATCGTTTGGAGCAATGGAACCGCAATGATGAGTTGCCCCTCAAATTTGCGCAAAGCGGTGAATGGGTCGGGAAAGTCGGGACGATTGATATTATTGCGAAAGATGATGAAGGCAGAACCTTAATCGGTCTTTGTAATTGGGAAAAGCCATTTATGTCATATGAAGATTATGAGTGGCTGTTATTCTGCGCCCAAAAGGCGCAACTGCAAATCGACTATATATATCTTTTTTCTGCCGATCGCTTCGATGAAAAACTGAATCTTGAGGCCAAAGTTAAACAAAATATCCGCTTGATTGGAGCCAATGAACTATAAATGTCTAAAAGTCTATATATTGCCGAAAAGCCTAGTGTAGCCCGCGAATTCGCCAGAGCGCTCGGATTTAGAATGAGTAACCGCGATGGCTATATGGAATCGGAAGAAGCAGTTATTACTTGGTGCGTCGGTCATTTAGTGACCATGAGTTATCCTGATGCCTATGATGAGAAATATAAAAGATGGGCCCTTGCGACCATCCCTTTTATTCCCCCTGAATTCAAATACGAAGTGATTGAAAATGTTAAAAAACAGTTTGGTATTGTAAGTGCGCTTCTAAACCGGGATGATGTCGAAACGATATATGTTTGTACCGACTCGGGGCGTGAGGGCGAGTACATATATCGGTTGGTTGAAAAGCAGTCGGGGATGACCGGAAAAATGCGCCGCCGGGTGTGGATTGATTCGCAGACGGATGATGAAATTCGGCGCGGTATCAAAGAAGCGAGAGACCTTACCGATTATGATAATCTTTGTGCCGCCGCTTATTTGCGAGCGAAAGAGGATTACCTGATGGGGATTAATTTTTCCCGTGCTTTAACGCTTAAATACAGTAACTCGATTAAATCATATTTAAAGACCGATAAGGCGGTTATTTCTGTCGGCAGGGTAATGACTTGCGTGCTGGGGATGGTGGTTAACCGCGAACGGGAAATCAGGGCATTTACGAAGACACCTTTTTATCGGGTAGTATTAAAAACGGAAATTGAGGGTAAAGAAATTGATACCGAATGGAAAGCGGTGGAAGGAAGCCGCTATTTTGGTTCACCGCTCCTTTATAAAGAAAATGGCTTTAAAGCGGTTGAAACGGCGAATGAATTAATTAGTCTTTTGACAGTGCCTGAAACGAATAAAGAACCGTTGATTTTGTTTGAACGGGAGTCGAAAAAAGAAAAGAAGAATGCGCCTTTATTATACAATTTGGCGGAACTTCAAAATGATTGCGCGAAGTTTTTTAAGGTTAGCCCTGATGAAACATTGCGGATTGCGCAGGAACTTTATGAGAAGAAATTAACGACTTATCCGCGGACTGATGCAAGAGTATTATCGACATCGGTGGGTAAGGAAATCGAAAAAAATCTAAAGGGTTTAATAGGATATCCGCAAGCGAAGGATTTTGCGGAAGAAATTTTAGCGAGCGGTTCACATCAGAAAATAACTAGCACGCGTTATATTAATGATAAGCAAATAACCGATCACTATGCCATTATTCCGACGGGACAGGGGTTAGGGGCTTTAAACAGCCTGACTCCCGTAGCGGCAAAAGTATATGAGATAATCGTTCGCCGCTTTCTCAGTATTTTTTATTCGGCGGCCGTGTATCAAAAAATGGGCTTGGTATTTACGAATAAAGAAGAGAAGTTTTTTGCTAATTTTAAAGTTTTGGCGGAAGAGGGGTATCTAAAAGTTGCGAAACATGGTTTTGGCGCTAAAACAGCGAATCAGGCGGATACCGCAAATGAAGAGGCAAAAGATGAGCAAGGCGGCGAAGCGGATGGTAACACATCGCAAACAGCCGATTATGATATGGATTTTATTAAAGTTTTATCCTCGCTTAAAAAGGGACAGGAATTTCCGCTGATAAGTGCGGAAACAAAGGAGGGTGAGACGACTCCGCCGAAGCGCTATAATTCAGGGACGCTTATTCTGACCATGGAAAATGCGGGGCAGTTCATTGAAGATGAAGAACTTCGCGCACAAATCAAAGGCAGCGGTATCGGAACAAGCGCGACGAGAGCGGAGATACTTAAGAAATTGGTGACAATTAAGTATTTGAATCTAAACAAAAAAACGCAAATCATTACACCGACATTGATGGGTGAAATGATTTATGATGTAGTTAATAATTCAATTCGCCCGTTGCTTGACCCTGCTTTGACGGCAAGCTGGGAAAAAGGTCTGCAAATGGTATCGCAAGGTGATATTACCGAGGATGAATACATGAAGAAGCTAAGTGATTTCGTTGCAAGACGCACGAATCAAGTCAAAGATGCGCAGAATATGGGGACGATGAGCCGCTTTTATGATGAGGCGGCGAAGAATTATAAAGCTTAAGCGCAGTAGAAGGATTGGATTGTCGAAGAGGAGGAAAATGGCTGATTTGAGTAAGATTACTTTTAAAACGGAAGAAAAGAAGGAATTATTATCAGATATTCAAGCCTTTTTTCAGGAAGAGCGAGGTGAAACGATTGGTTTAATTGCGGCCGAAAAAGTGCTTGATTTTTTTATTGATATCATGGGAGCGCATGTGTATAATAAAGCATTAGATGAAACCCAAATGTGGTTTAAACGGTATATGGATAATATTGAAGCAGATTTTTTTTCGCTTTATAAACATTTATAGTATATTATTATGCGCTTTTATGTTCCGGAGGATATATTTTTATATAATGACATATATTGTTTTGTAGGTGTAGATAGAGAGGTGCGCGGATGTTTTTATCAGATTTATTAGCAGGTCTTGATTACAGCCTGATTTCGGGAAATGAAGAATGTGAAGTAAATGAAATCGTGAATGATTCACGGAAAGTTACACAGGGTGATTTGTTTTTTTGCATTTCAGGAGCGAAAAGCGACGGTCATGATTTTGCTTTAGATGTGATAAATAAAGGTGCCGGAGTTTTGGTAGTTGAGCGGGATATAGCGGAAGATTTTTACCGTGAAAAAGCGGCGACTATTATTAAAGTCCCATGTACCAGATATGCGATGGCGATAATCGCCGCGAATCGCTACGGAAATCCTGCGAAAGAGCTTAAGAGCATTGCGGTGACAGGAACGAAGGGCAAAACGACGACGACATATTTAATTAAATCGATTTTGGCGCAAGCAGGGTATAAAGTTGGTTTAATCGGGACGATTGAAATAATTATTGGCGAGAAGCACATCCCGGCGGTCAATACGACTCCTGAATCGATTTTGATTCAGCGGTATTTGCGTGAAATGGTTGATGCGGGACTTGATATGGTGGTGATGGAAGCGGCATCGCAAGGATTTAAATTACATCGGACAGCGGGGATTTTATTTGATATCGGGATTTTTACCAACCTTTCACCTGATCATATCGGGCCGAATGAACATGCTGATTTTGATGAATATCTGGCATGTAAGAGAATGCTTTTCAGGCAGTGTAATAAGGGTTTTGTTAATATTGACGATGAACATTATCGTAAGATTGTTAAAGGGCATACATGTGAAATTATAACATATGGGCTAAATTCCGGGGCGAAAAACGGCGATTTGTCGGCGAAGAATTTGGAACTTTATCGAGATAAGGGGAGTTTGGGGGTAAGCTTTGAGTTAAGCGGCTTGATGGAATTTTCCGCACGGGTGGGGACGCCCGGGAAGTTTAGTGTTTATAATGCGTTGGCGGCTATTTTGGTTTGTCATCATTTCGGCATTTCGGAAGATGTTATCGGTAAGGCATTATTAAATGCCCGCGTTAAGGGGCGGAT
>WQST01000118.1 GCA_009787745.1 Lachnospiraceae bacterium | reverse complement strand
CCTGTGGAAGATTTGGCAGAAGATATACCGCCGGTTGAGGATGAAAATTCTTTTGATGAGGTATCGGAAGAGATGCCGATATTGGAAGATATCGATGTTTTGGAAGAGATGCCGATATTGGATGATGCTGATGTTTTGGAAGAGATGCCGATATTGGAAGATGTTGATGGTTTAGAAGAAATGCCGATACTGGAAGAAGCCGATGTTTTGGAAGAGATGCCGATACTGGAAGATGTTGATGTTTTAGAAGAGATGCCGATATTGGAAGAAGCCGATGTTTTGGAAGAGATACCGATACTGGAAGAAGCTGATGTTTTGGAAGAGATGCCGATATTAGAAGATATCGATGTTTTGGAAGAAATGCCGCCATTGGATGAAGCGGATATTTTAGAAGAACTACCGCCGCAAGATGAAGCGGATATATTAGCAGAGTTGCCGATATTAGAAGAGACAGAAACTTTAGAAGAGATAACGATTGAGGAAGAAACAGGTAGTTTAGATGAACTGCCGCTTTTTGACGAATTTAATTTTGATGAGACTGAGCCTGCGAGTGATATTTCTGATGATTTAGCTTTCGATGATGCCCCGCTAATGGAAGAAGACGCCCAAAGCAATGAAGAAGTGCTTAGTGACCTTGATTTAAATGCCATGTTTGAAGGAATGGAGGAAGAAACGGCACTATCTGATGATAGCGGTATGCAGATGGAAGATATGGATATCGGCGATTTACTTACCAATATGAGTGACGACGAAGATATCTCGGATATTAAGGATCTTCTGGAAAAAGATGAGAATAATGAACTTATTGAAGATGATATGTTCTCATTGCTTGACGGAATGGGCGAATATTCAAGCGGCGGCGAAGACGACAGCGATGTCATGTCTTTATTTAATGATGCTGCCGATCAGGAAAAAGACGGAGCTAAGAAAAAGCGTAAAGGGAAGAAAAACAAAAAAGGAAAAAGCGAGGATTTGTCCGATGAAGAACTGGCTTTTTCTCCTGAAGAGTTTGACGACCAAATCGGGTTAAAAAAGAAGAAAGGCTTCTTTTCCCGCATATTACAAAGCTTAACGGAATCAGATGATGAGTCGGAAGAAATAGATGTTGCAATCAAATCGGTTTCCGCCGAGAATTTAGATATTTTAAACGAGCTTGAAGCGGAGGACGGAAAATCCGCGGGCAAGAAAGATAAGAAGGATAAAAAAGCCGAAAAGCCCAAAAAAGAGAAGAAACCGAAAGAACCGAAGCCGAAAAAAGAGAAAGCGCCCAAGAAAGAAAAAGAACCGGAAGTACCTGAAAAGCCGACCAAGAAGATTTCCAAGAAAAATATTTTACTCGTTTTTGTTTTTTCAACGACTTTATTAACGGCAATTATAGCATTATGTATGCTTATTCCTGATTATCTGCAACGGGAAGAAGCCAAAAGTGCCTTCCAGTCGGAAGATTTCAAGGCAATTTATGGTTTGTTATATGCCAAAAACCGTGATTATAGTGATGATATCATTTTTAATCAAGCGCAGGTAATTCTGAAAATGGACCGGGCGTTAGAATCGTATGAAATTTATAAATCCTTAGATAAACCTGTTGAAGCTTTAAATAGCTTGTTAAAAGGGATTACCAGATATGATGAACTTCAAACCGAGAACTTATATGGTGCGGAACAAAGGGTAGCTTCTTCATACCGCGATGTGCTTAACGCCTTAAGTACGGAATATGGCTTGTCGGAAGCTTCGGCACGAGAAATTCTTGCTTTGGATAATGAACGTTATACTCGCAAAATATACGAACTGACATTGGGTATTGATTTTTCGGGAATGCCTTTGTCAGGTGAGTATGAAGAAATAATGACAAATGATTTTTTTGAGGATGAAATAGATGAATAAAAGAATTATTCCCTGTCTTGATTTTAAAGATGGGCGTGTTGTAAAAGGTATTAATTTCGTTGATCTAAAAGACGCGGGGGATCCCGTCGAATGTGCCGCCGCATATGTTGCCGCGGGAGCCGATGAATTAGTATTTCTTGATATTGCGGCGACTAATGAAGGCCGTAGTACCGTCGTAGAGATGGTTCGGCGCTTGGCGCTGGAAATACCTATTCCATTTGCGGTGGGCGGCGGAATCAGGACGGTCGGTGATATTGAGGATATCTTGGAAGCGGGAGCTTGCAAGGTGGGAATAAATTCGGCGGCAGTCAAAAATCCTGATTTCATTAAAGAAGCTTCCGCAAAATTCGGCAGTGAACGGATTGTTGTTGCAATTGATGCGAAAAAGCGGGATGACGGTTCAGGTTATAATGTATACATAAACGGCGGGGGGAAAGATGCCGGAATTGATGCGGTCGAATGGGCGAAAAAGGTCTGTGAATTAGGCGCCGGAGAAATTTTGCTGACAAGCATTGAGCGTGACGGCACGAAAGCAGGGTATGATATAGAACTTAATAAGATTATTGCCGAAAGTGTTACGGTTCCTGTCATTGCTTCGGGCGGTGCAGGAACTTTGGAGCATTTCTATGAAGCGCTTACTGTCGGAAAAGCCGATGCCGCTTTGGCTGCGTCTTTGTTTCATTTTAAAGAACTGACAATCAGCGATGTTAAGGAATACTTAAAAGAAAAGAATGTTGCGGTTAATATATAGGGACTAAAGAAAATGGCAATGATTTCGAATGACTGGCTTCCGATGATACAGGATGAATTCGGGAAACCTTATTATCGTGAACTATATAATTTCGTCAAAAGCGAATATGATTCGAATACTATTTATCCTGCGGCTGAAAACGTTTTTAATGCTTTTCACCTAACTCCTTTAAGTGAGGTAAAAGTGCTTTTACTGGGACAGGATCCATATCATAACGAAAAGCAGGCTCACGGCCTGTCTTTTTCTGTTTTACCTGACCAACCTGATATTCCGCCGTCTTTACAAAATATCTATAAAGAGCTTAAAGACGATCTTGGTATTGCGATACCTAATCACGGTTATTTAAAGAAATGGGCTGATCAGGGTGTGCTTTTGCTTAATACAGTTTTAACGGTTCGCGCGCATCGTGCAGGTTCGCATCAGGGTAAAGGTTGGGAGCGGTTTACCGATGCGATAATTAAAGTAGTTAATAATGAGGAGCGTCCGATTGTTTATTTTCTCTGGGGACGCCCTGCTTGCGCCAAAGAACCGATGCTTAACAATCCGCGTCACCTAGTTTTAAAAGCCCCGCATCCCAGCCCGCTCTCAGCATACCGCGGTTTTTTCGGCTGTAAGCATTTTAGCCGTGCAAATGAGTTTTTGGTTGCTAATGGCATAGAGGCGATTGATTGGCGGCTTGATAATATCTGTTTTTGAAAATATCATAATTTATTATTAGGGCATGTTTTGAATTTGGCACATAGTACAGGTATGCTAAAACTTGCTTTTGTAGTATAAATTTGTTAAAATCGCTTTATACATTCAACCGGATACTCAGGAAGGAGCATTGCTTATAATTATGAAAAAATACTTTTTAACGCTCTTACTTTTCACGTTATTAATTTCCGGCTGTTCGAAAATAAACAATGATATTAAATTATTACCGACTCCGGAAGCAGTAAAAATTATCCCGGAAGCGGAGCCTGAACCGGAATTAGAGCCTATACCGATATATACTGCGGAAAATCTTTTAAACGATATTCCCATCATCGGTGTCCGTGAAGAAAAAGACGGTTTGTATCAGAGTTTTTTAACCGGGGAATGGAAAGATATAAATGTAGCTAAGCGGCGTCCGTTGGCGGTGCAAATCATAAACGTCCCGCTTTCGTTACCCCAATACGGATTATCCAAAGCCGGTATAATATATGAAGCTCCTGTGGAGGGGCGCGTAACCAGATTATTGGCTTTTTTTGAAGATTATGATGCTCTTACGCGGATTGGACCAGTAAGAGGTACCCGGGATTATTTTGTTTATGAAGCGATGGGAAAAGAAGCTTTTATCTGCAACTGGGGACTGGCAGTTCCTTACTGTGCAGATTTAATTAATAGCGATAAAGTTGATAATGTCAGTGCGTGGAATTCGGGTATCGAAAACGGTGCTGATGAGGCTTATATACGAATCCAACGTCCTGATTATTATATGGAGTTTACCGGCTATCTGTCGATTCCCGGCTTAAATAAAGCACTTGAACGCTTGGGGTATGAGGAGACATATTCAGACCGCTTTGTACCTCAGTTTTTATTTGCGGCAGACCGAACCCGGGTTGAATATCTTGATTATCCTGACGCAAAGCGAATTTTTCCGGGTGGCAAATCTTCCAATGCCGGCGGTTACGGACAAGGCAGTGAAGCCCCTTATTTTATCTATTCTGCGGAGGATAACCTGTATTATCGCTATCAATATGCCCAAAAAATGATTGATGAGATGAATGATGAGCAATTAAGTGTTTCTAATGTTATCTTTCAATATGCCCACGGAGAAATACGAGACCGGAACGACTATCTGATTTTTCAGGTTCACGGAGAAGGCGACGCGAAAATCTTCACGAACGGAAAGGTAATCGCAGGGTCTTGGTCTCGTTATGGCGGAGATAGAACCCCGGCGAAATTTTATGATTTACAAGGTAACGAAATCGTTCTAAATCAAGGGAATACTTGGATTTGCCTGATATGGAATGATTTTAAAGAATTTGCGGTTTATAGCTGACGAAATTTATGCTATAATGCGTCCTACTTTGTTGGTATTATTTTTCGCTATTTTCACGGGCTTAATAATATTTAAGTTGGTACTTGTCTTCTGTAAGAAGTTGTGATAAGATATAGTTCGGTTGAAAAACCGGATGCCGGCGTGTCGGAATGGCAGACGAGGCAGACTCAAAATCTGTTGTGGGCAACCACGTGTGGGTTCGAGTCCCACTGCCGGCAGCGAATCATTGTTACTCGAACTCCCCTGAGCCGCCCTGCGGGCGGCACTTAATTCAGGATGGTGAAAGATTTATCTTTCACCATAACACCTTTGTTGGGATGGAGGTGTTTGGGGTAACGGTAAAATTTTAAACTGACGCGGAGCAATTAATTGCTCCGCGTCAGTTATACTGAGTTAAATCAGTAATGTTTTTTTGAGGAGCAAAAAGTGAGGTTACGTAAATACCATTCTGATGATTGGAAAGAAGTCATAAAACTATTTTATGACACGGTTCATTAAGTAGGTGATTATACGAAACCCCAACTTGATGCATGGGCACCGCATGATTTAAATTTACCGGAATTGGAAGACAAGCTTTTAAATAACTATTCCGTTGTAGTGGAAAAAGACGGTGTCATTGTTGGGTTCGGAAACGTAAAGGGAATAGATTATTTCGATTGCCTTTATACACACAAAGATTATCAGAGAATAGGTGTCGCAACTTTAATTGCTGATGATATCGAGGATTATTTTAACCGTTTAGGTGTTCACACAATAACCACTGACGCTTCAATAACGGCTAACCCATTTTTTGAGAAAAGAGGGTATATAATTTTAGAAGAACAAAGTGTCGAGTGCCGAGGTCAATTATTTAACAATTTCAAAATGAAAAAGGAAATTAAATATTAAATAATCCTTTCAACCAATTTTCGCAAAGTTTTGTCCATATCGCTACCATAGGTTCATCCTCACCCAATCCTAAACCATGGGAACCTTTGGAGAATATATGTAAATCATATGGTTGATTTAATCTGTTTATAGCTTCTGCAAAAAGTAAGTTTTGTTGTTGGAAATTCCAGTGATCAGTCGCTGTAACCCATAAAAAAGCCGGCGGTGTTCTTACACTAACATGGTTATGATTTGAAGTAAATTCTATCAATTCATCCATGGTAATATCATTTTTTAATAATGATTCAGGCGGCAATTTTTCTTTAGAAAAAGGAGCGGTTTCGCCATAACATAAAATAATCGCATTAAGTCGGGTACTCGTTTGGTCAATTGGGTCGTTTAAATCTGTTCCGCCCAAAAGAATTGACATAATTTGCTCATTTCGGCTTTTCGGTTCGATAATACCATTATCATAACGTGTTCCCACAAAAGCGGTGAGATAACCACCGGCTGAAAATCCAATCATACCGATTCGTTCCGGATCAGTATTAAATTCAAGAGCGTGATAACGAATATACCTAACAGCCCGCACGGCATCTTTTGTTGAAGTAAATGGAGTATAAGGAGCAACCCGATAATTTAAAACAAAAGCATTTATTCCTATTTGATTTAGCCATTTTGCAATCGGTTCTCCTTCATTGGATGCCCTAAATTGAAATGCGCCTCCCGGACAGACAATAAGCGCCGGACGAGGTATCTTTCCGTTTAATAAATATGGTGTCAGAGTAGGTAATCCTTTGTTATTCATATCTCCGACAGAAGAAAATGAATCGGTATCAGGAACTTTTTTTTCCCATAGTTTTATATCTTTTAAACCCATTGATATTAACCTCACGCTTTAATAATTATTCTATCTATCCATTAACACTTTTGCTTCTAACAGCTTTCTTCCTATCAATAATCCATGCATACTATATCCGACAATGCTAGGTTCTTCGCAATGCTCGTAAATATATTCCATCCACTTTTCAAAGGCCTCATCAGTTGCACTATTTACTTTGTCGGCGAGGATAAAAGATAGTCCGTCCACGCCAATGTTATGTAATATCTCAATACCTGCTCTTTTGATATAAGCCTCCATTTTTGCCGGAGTTGTTGCTTTCCATATGCAATCACTGCTATCTTTAAATGCCGCTAATACCTCTTCAAGATTGCCAAGGCCTTTATGAACTTCAGCAGCTATAACAGCGAAATAATTTAAATATGACAAAACAATCAATCCACCCGTTTTACAAACTCTTGTACACTCGCAGATTGCCCGGTATTTTTCGTCATCTGTGGATAAATGATACATTGCTCCCATACAAAGAACAATATCAAAACTGTTATCTTCGAAGCATGATAAATCAAGAACATCGCATACGGCAGTAGCCGTTAATTTATTAGCGTTCGGATTCTCTTTTATAATATTTATGTGATGCTCTACAAGGTCGCAAGCGGTAACAGTGTGTCCTTTCTCCGCCAGATAAAACGAATATCTTCCTGTTCCGGCGCAAGCATCAAGAATTTTACTTTCCGGTAAAAACAAGCGGTTAAAATACCTGATTGTAGTCAACCATTCCGGCAAATGTACCTTGTCGCGAAATAAACGCCCTTCTTCATCATAATTTTCGTAATAACGCATAATTATTTCTAACATGAGGGATTCCTCCTTCTTAGAATCAATAGTGAATACAGTTTGTTTATTTCTTTAAGCAACTCTTCGGTTTTATTGACCGGTGTTTTTTTCTATCATCTAAAAAATAATACGACTATGTTTTGTACTAACCAGATGTCGCAAGCAGTGGTAATGTGTCCACAAGTGGCCAATTACCGATTCCGCAAGCAGGGTTTATGGGTACCCATAAACCCGCTCGCGGCTTGCTGGGATGAATCCCAGACCCTATCGGAAAACTCAAAATGAGTTTTCCGAT
>WQST01000117.1 GCA_009787745.1 Lachnospiraceae bacterium | reverse complement strand
CCTGCCAATTATAACCTGCGCGGACGTGAAGCGGAAAGACCCGTTTTCGTTGAGCTTTTTGACCAGAACGGTCAATTGATATTGTCACAAAATGCGGGAATCCGGACATTCGGCGGTTGGTCAAGAGCCTCTGACCAAAAATCTTTTAAGTTATTTGCCCGTAATGTTTATGAACAGGGCAAAGGGACATTTGACTTTGATTTTTTCCCCGAAAATACGACATATTACGGACGTGCCATAACCGACTACAGTCGGCTTGTACTTAGAAATAACGGTAATGACAATCCTTTTGGCTTCCTGCGCGATAATACGGTTTCCGCTTTAGCGTCCGCAATTTTACCCGATACACAGTCAACCCGCCCGGCGGCGGTCTTTTTGAATGGCGCTTATTATGGCTTCGTCTGGATTCATCAGGTTTATCATGCGGATTATTTCGATGATCATAATGAAATTAAAAATGGCGAGTGGGCAATCGTCGAAGGCGGGGAAAATTGGAAAAGCGCGGATCCTTTAGAACCATTGGAAGTTAAAGCCGTAGAAGACTATGAAGAGATGTATCGCTATCATGAATGGGATTTAACCGATGATGATATTTTTGCGGCTTTTTGCGAATTGGTAGATATAGAAAACTTTTTGGCATACTATGCAGTGCAGATTTATGCCAATAATAATGATTGGCCATGGGGAAATTATAAGGCTTACCGCTACTATGGGGAAGCGGATTCATTGATAAATGACGGAATATCGACAGCAGACGGTAAATGGCGTTGGCTGTTATATGATACCGATTGGACACTGGGTTTATATAATTCGAAAGCTTCCGATTTAACGCTGGCAAAATTACTCGGTGTTGTACGAAGTGACCGTTTATCGTCGCCGCTCCTTATTTCGATATTAGAGCGCGATGATATGAAGAACCGATTTATTACGATTCTTTGCGATATTATGAACTACCATTTTTCCCCGCAAAATATCGAGCATAAGGTTCGGCTTAAGGAAGCGGAACGAATTAATGAACTGACGCACAACTTTAAAGTGGGCGGTGCGGCGCTTAAGAATACTTGGTCGAGTCTGGATTTCGTTTCCGGACAACTCGAAAGCATGATTGAGTTCGGAAATAAACGCCCCGCCGAAATGCAAAAGCAAATAGAAAAATATCTTGAAGTCGGGCCGACAGGGTATATTATCAATGTAAAAGCCCATGATTTGACGGATATAAAACTAAGTACGATAAATATAACCGAGGATTTTAGCGGATTTTATTATTTCGATAATGTCGTTACGGTGAAAGCTGACCGTCCTGTCGGTTATGATTTTTCGCACTGGTTAGTGAACGGCGATATAATAACGGATGAAATCCTCAGCGTTTCTAAGTATACGGTAGAAAATGGTGAGGTAAATATTGAACTTGCGCTAAAAAAAGCGGAAGTTAGGATGCCGGTCATTACTTTGATTGATTATAAAGGAAGCAGGGATTATATCGAAATTTTTAATCCCTATGAGCAAGATATCGATTTGCGCAATTTCTTTATTTCCGACGACCCTGAGCGGCCTTTCCGACAGATAATCGCGCCGTATCTTCTTAAGCCGGGCGAGCGGAAGATGATTTATTGTGAAAACCACCAAAATGCCGAATCATTCGGCGGAATCAAACTTGATTTTAGTCTAAAATCAGGGGAAACTTTAATTATAACCGATAAGCGCGGCGAGCTTGTGTACGAACTTTTTTTACCTGATATCGACAGCGGATATATCCTTTCGCTGGATATGCGAAACGGTAATTATATTGGCAAAAAGAGAACTTGACAGATAATTAAATAACGTATATAATGAAAAAGAACTGTAACAAATCCGTAACAAATACGTCTGATTTCGATAAATAACGGAGGATATTGTGATTAAATCCGTAACAAAGATACTAATCGGAGCTTTAGTGCTTACAGCGATACCGACGCTTAAAACCGAGGCTAATGAATTATTGTTTTCGACAATTATGCCCGTCGGTATCGAATCATTATTCGAATCTAATTTAACCGTTGAAGACTATATTGAAGCTGCCAATCAGGCGGAAGGCGCTTCGTTTGGTTATACTAATCTGGGTCTTTGTAATACCGAAGATAATAATCTGAATATTCGCTCGATCGCTGATGAATCAGGGAAGCTAATCGGTAAGTTACCGAAACAGGCGGCCTGTGAAGTAATGTATGAAGAAGGCGATTGGAGTTTTATCGTTTCGGGAAAAGTTGAAGGTTTCGTTAAGTCAGAATACTTACTAACAGGTTTCAGCGCAATCCAGAAAGCACAGGAACTGGCGACATTAGTCGCGGTAGTAAATACAGATGCGCTTAAAGTCAGAGAAGAACCCAATACTGATTGTGAAATAATCACCCAAGTATTGCGCGGTGAGGTTCTTGATGTCAATGAAGTTTTAGATAATGGTTGGATTAATATTTTCCTTGATGCGGAAGAAGCCTTTGTATCATCCGAATTCGTTGAGGTTAAATACGACTTAAGAACTGCGATCACGATGACGGAACTATTATATGGCGAAGGCGTTTCCAATATCCGTGTTGATATTTGTCAATATGCGAAGCAATTCATCGGAAATCGCTATGTTTGGGGCGGCACAAGCCTGACTAAAGGCGCTGATTGCTCAGGTTACGTTCAGAGTGTTTTTAAGAATTTCGGTGTCAGATTACCGCGCACATCTGTACAACAGGCAAGCAGCGGTACGAAAATATCAGTTTCGGATATGAAAGCAGGAGACCTGATTTTCTATGCCCGCGGCGGACGGGTCGATCACGTAGCCATCTATATCGGCGGCGGCCAGGTAGTCCATGCCAGTTCCCCCAAAACAGGCATCAAGATTTCCCGCTACAACTACCGCACCCCGCATACGATTCGCCGTGTGTTGTATGATTAAATTGTATATCTTATTATAAAAATGTTATCAGCGACCGTATGCTATGGTCGCTGATTTTATGTTTGCCCGATTAGTAACCCTTTGTCATTCTAAGCCAACACCTGAAAAATACGCTATTGATATTTGCATGAAATTGTGGGATAATAATGGCACAAGGAGGGTTTTTATATGCCACAAATTATTCCTATTCGGGATTTGAAAAACACAGCCGCGATTTCCCAAATGTGTCAAGAATCTACCGAACCAATTTATGTAACAAAAAATGGTTATGGCGATATGGTTATCATGAGTATGAAAATATATCAGGAAAAACTATTCTTGCACGATATCTATGATAAATTAGCGCAATCTGAAGCAGATGTTACCGCCGGACGTACTAAAAATGCGAAGGATTCTCTTCAGCGGTTGAAGGAAAAACACAATGTATAGGGTCGATATCTCCGACACAGCCGATTATGAATTGGATAAAATTCTCGCCTATATTGCAAAAGATTTGGCGGCTCCACAAGCCGCCGCTTCTTTTATCGATGAAGTTTATAAATGCTATGATAGTCTGGAAGAAAATCCCTACATATTTGAGAAGTGTCACCTCACCCTCACCGGACTTACTATCCTCTGAACAACAATTACACTAATTACGTTTTGCCACTTTACAACCCAAGAACAATATGTTATATTAATAAAGGATTTTGAACCCATACTCGAGATACAGGATTCTCCAACCATATCCGGGTATAAAGCAGAACAAGTTCTGGGGTGATTATTAAAACGGAGGATTATTAATGATTTCAAAGGAAAAGAAAAACACCATCATCAAAGAGTATGCCAGAAGTGAAGGAGATACAGGCTCACCGGAAGTTCAGGTTGCAGTACTTACTGCCCGTATCGCCGAACTCACCGAACACCTTAAGGCTAACCCGAAAGACTTCCATTCCGCCAGAGGAATGCTCAAAATGATTGGTCAAAGAAAAGGCTTGCTTAATTATCTCAAAGAAAAAGATATTGAAAGATATCGTACTTTAATCGCTAGATTAAACATCAGAAAATAAGTAACCAATGATAGCGTCTGCATTAGGCAGGCGCTATCTTATGTTGAAGCTGACGGCAGATAGAATGATCGAGACCACTGACATGCAGATGATTACGGCAAGAAATCATATTGATGTCAGTAGTTTCGATATATCTTCTATCTGTGTTAGATATAAAAGATAACTCAGAGAAGGAGAAAAAAATGAGTGATTACAAAACATTTACAATGGAATTGGCAGGACAAACCCTAAAGGTTGATATCGGCCGTGTCGGAAAGCAAGCTAACGGTTGTGCTTTCATGCAGTATGGAGATACCACCGTTCTTTGTACGGCGACATCTTCGGACAAACCCCGCGAAGGAATCGATTACTTTCCGTTAGGCGTCGAATACGAAGAAAAATTATATGCGGTCGGAAAAGTCCCGGGCGGATTCAATAAAAGAGAAGGGAAAGCCAGTGAAAATGCCGTGCTGACCTGTCGGGTTATCGACCGTCCGATGCGCCCCTTATTTCCCAAAGATTACCGCAATGATGTCACATTAAACAATCTGGTACTTTCGGTCGATCCCCTTTGCCGTCCTGAATTAGTCGCAATGATCGGTTCCGCGATTGCGGCTTGTATTTCCGACATTCCTTTTGACGGCCCCTGTGCGACTACGCAAATCGGACTTGTTGCCGGCGAATTTGTTATAAATCCCAGTCAGGAACAATGGAAAAACGGCGACCTTAACCTAACCGTTGCTTCGACTAGTGACAAAATTGCGATGATTGAAGCTAATGCGAATGAAGTACCCGAAGCCAAAATGCTGGAAGCGATTTATTTAGGTCACGAAACGAATCAAACCGTCATTGCTTTTATTAATGAAATCGTCGCCGCTTGCGGAAAACCGAAGCATGAATATGAAAGTTTCAGTATTCCTGAAAGCATTTTTGCCGAGATTGAAAAAGTTGTTACCCCGCTCGAAATGGAAGAGGCGGTTTTCACCGATGAAAAGCAAATCCGTGAGATTAACATCAAGAACATTATGAATCGTCTCACCGAAGCGTTTGCTGATAATGAAGATTATTTAAAAGTTTTAGACGAAGCGGTTTATCAATATCAGAAGAAAACCGTCCGCAAAATGATCTTAAAAGATAAAAAGCGCCCCGACGGAAGGGCAATGGATCAAATCCGTAAGCTTTCCGCGGAAATTGATTTAATCCCCCGCGTTCACGGCGTCGGAATGTTCACTCGCGGCCAAACGCAGATTTGTACGATTACGACTTTAGCGCCGATGTCGGATATGCAAAGAATCGACGGTCTCGATGAAAATGAAATCAATAAAAGATATATGCACCACTACAATTTCCCGTCATATTCGGTCGGTGAAACCAGACCCAGCCGCGGTCCCGGCCGCCGCGAAATCGGTCATGGTGCTTTAGCGGAAAAAGCCTTGATTCCTGTCCTGCCGAGTTTAGAGGATTTCCCGTATGCGATCAGGACAGTTTCGGAAACTTTTGAATCGAACGGTTCGACCTCGCAAGCCGCTGTTTGCGCATCAAGCTTATCTTTGATGGCGGCGGGTGTTCCGATTAAGAAAGCCGTCGCAGGTATTTCCTGTGGCTTGGTAACGGGTGAAAGCGACGACGATTATATTTTATTAACCGATATTCAAGGGCTTGAGGATTTCTTCGGCGATATGGACTTCAAAGTCGCGGGAACCCATGACGGGATTACGGCAATCCAAATGGATTTAAAGATTCATGGACTGACCAGAGCAATCGTTGAAGCGGCACTTGCGAATACGAAAGAAGCCAGAACTTTTATTTTGAATGATATTATGACTCCCTGTATTGCTAATCCGCGTCCCGAAGTCGGCGAATACGCACCGAAAATTATTGCGATTTCGATTGATCCCGAAAAAATCGGTGAAGTCGTCGGCCAGCGCGGAAAGACTATCAACGAAATCATTAACCGCACAGGGGTTAAAATTGATATTACCGATGACGGAACGGTTTCGATTTGCGGTACAGATGCCGAGATGATGGATAAAGCCGTTGGAATGGTCAAAATGATCACCACCGAGTTCGCCGAAGGGCAGATTTTTACAGGTTCGGTCGTTAGTATCAAGGATTTCGGTTGCTTCGTCGAATTTGCCCCCGGCAAAGAAGGAATGGTTCATATTTCCCGCATTGCTAAGAGGCGGATTGATAAGGTTGAAGATGTCTTAAATCTTGGCGATATTGTTACCGTTATCTGCTTAGGTAAGGACAAGATGGGACGGATGAGCTTCTCGATTAAAGATGCACCGGAAGCGTAATTTAACTGAAAAATAAAACACACCAATTAACAGGATGCTCATGAACTAAAAGGAGCATCCTGTTTTTATTGCATAAAATCCAATAATCAAGCACAAGAGGCATAAAGTAATAGCTTGACAACACCTTATAGGTATGTTACTATAAGGTGTAATTTATATTGCGCGGGAGGAGAATTTAATAATGGATAAACTGATACTTGGAATACTGATGTTACGGCGGCTTACCGTATATGAAATCCGCACGATGATTAAGGCAAATTTTCGTGCTATGTGCAGTGACAGCTTAGGGAGTATTCAAGCAGCTGTTAAAAGGTTGCTTAATGCAGATTTGATATCATACTCGGAATACGTGGAAAAAGGTATCAATAAGAAGCAATATTCGATTACCGAAAAAGGTCGTGCAGAAATTATGGAATGGCTTAGTAAGCCCGCAATTATTGCGGCAAGTAAAAATATGGAAATGGGTAAATTGCTGTTTATGGGATATTTACCGCGCGAGCAACAAAAGCTTATAATTAAGGATATAATTAAGCATCTTGAAGATGAATTATCATACTTACTTGTAATTAAGGCAAGCATAACCGAAGAGGGCAAAGCCGCAATTATAGAATATTGGCAAACAGACACAGATTATTATGGTGAAGTCATAGCCAAATCTGAACAAATTGAAATATTTGAAGAATTAACATTGCAACATGGTATAGATTCGGTAAAGTTTAATATCGAGTGGTTCAAAAAAATGGAGGAAAAACTAGGTGAGTAAGAAAGTAGTTATTATCGGAGCGGGAATGGCCGGTTTGAGTGCCGGGGTATATGCAGTAAAATGTGGCTTTAATGTAACGATTTTGGAAAGTCATAGCATGGCCGGAGGGATTGTGACTTCGTGGAAGCGAAACGGTTATTTATTCGAGGGCGGTTTGCATTGGTTGGCAGGTTCTAAGGAGGAAATGAGCCTTTATAAGCTTTGGGCGCATATCGGTGCTTTAAATGATAGTGTAAAGGTAAGCTATGCGGAGCCGTTTATTGAATATGATTATTATGGTACGCCGATTCGCTTGTATCGCGATACTGATAAAACGGAGCGGCATTTAACGGAGCTTTCACCAAAAGATGCAAAGGAGATAAAGCGCTTCTGTAACTCAATCCGCAAGATGAAAAACCTGACGATGCCGCTAACAGATATAAAAGGGGTGAAAGTGACGAAGAAAAGTAACCCGCCGATATCTTTGCTTTTTGCGGCGATTTCGGGTGGGGGTTTGATGAAAAAATACGGGCATAT
>WQST01000116.1 GCA_009787745.1 Lachnospiraceae bacterium | reverse complement strand
TCACAATTTTCGATGAAAGAATTAAAGAACTCATTTAGGTATCCCCTAAATATCATAAACCGACCTAACCCTAAACTCACTCGCTTCACCCCTGAGGATCACGACATCGACTTCTCCTGCTTCCATATCGAAATAGTTATCCGATAGCCATACATCACCGTCAACCGCTGATATTTCAACGTTTTTCGCGTATGCCTTTGACTTAACTGTAATCATCTTCCCATTGACCGTGACAGTCAATTCAGGGTCGGCGAAATGATAATACTTAGGCGGCGTAAACAAGCAAGTCCCTGACGAAAGTACCTGCCCATCTTTTTCAAAGTAAAAATTAATATGAACTTCTCTTTCATTATAATCAGCTAAGTCAATCTTTTCTAACCAAAGCCCCGAAAGCGGAAGAACCGTTACGGATTGCTTGCCCTGTGTCGAATTAACAATTAATCCGTCAGAGCCATTAATCGACCAGTGAACAGTCCCTGATACTTCCTCCCTCGTTTCATTGGCGACATGTAAACGAGCCGATTTCTCATATGGTTTCGGTTCGGCGATCGGATATGGGCGTTCTGTCACTTCACCGATTTCCTCGCAGGAAATCAGCACCTTCGAAAATGCTCTTTTTTCAATATAATGGAGCGCTTTCCACCGCCCGTAATAATCAATGCTCGCCCATGATGCGACAGGCCAAATATCATTTAACTGCCATACCACCGTCCCCATGCAACGTCCGCGATGGCGGCGATTATGTTCAATCGCATTGCGCATCGCCTCTGCTTGTAATAATTGTGAAGCATAAATCAGGCATTCGAAATCAGTCGGATAGCGATATGTCGCCGACAGGTAGTTCATGATTTTGCCATTTGCGGAACAGTTTCTTTGATGCATTTCCATAACATAGGAAAAAATATTGCGGTCTTCGGGTTCGGTAAATGATTCAATCGTTTTTATAGCGGGGAATGATTGAAAGCCGAACTCTGACAAATAACGGAAATAATGATTTCGGTATGCCGTCAGCGGTTCATTGCCATGCCAAACCATCCAGTAATGGGCATCGCCGCGATTTTCATCATCAGGATCATCATAATTTCCGCCTGATGATGGAGACGAAGCCCAGTAAAAAGTTGCGGGGTCTTCTGTTTTTACGATTCGGGGAATAATATATTCAAATATTTTGATATAATCATATTTTTGTTTTATTGACGGTTTCCATGATTTGTGAATCATCTGGCTTTCCATTTCGTTGTTACCGCACCAAATCCCCAGACATGCATGATGGCGAAGACGGCGGATAACGTCAATCGTTTCCCCGATAATGTTAATTTCAAAATCTTCGGTAAGCTCATAATTGGCACAAGCATACATAAAATCCTGCCAAACAATTAAGCCTAGTTCATCACAAAAATCATAAAAAAAATCATTCGGATAGTAACCGCCGCCCCAAACGCGGATTATATTATAATTCGCCTCTACTGCGTCTTTTAGCAAGCGCTCGGTTCGCTCAGATGTAACACGGCTTAAGATATTATCCTCTGGAATATAATCGGCGCCCATCGCAAATATCTGCACACCATTGACTTCATGTGCGAATCGATTACCCCATTCGTCGGGGTCGGTGTTAACGGTCATCGTGCGCAAACCGATTCGTTTCTCCCATATATCAAGGATGTTTCCCTGTAAGTCTAAAAGTTTTACCAATACCTTATAAAGCGGCTGTTCACCATATCCGTTAGGCCACCATAGTTGGGGGTTGGGAATTTCGAGGATTGTATCTTCCGTCAAGTCTAAAGTCAACGAAGGGGCGGATACATTTTCATTCGGCGGTACTACACAGGCTATGACGCGATGCCCTGAGGTATCGGCAAGTAACTCAACCACCACATCAAAGTCAAGCAGTACTTTATTTTCTTGATGCACTTGTGTTATGTAAACCGAATCAATCCTGCTGTTTTTATATGACACAAGTGTCACATCCCGATATATTCCTGCATCAGGTAAGCGCGGGCCCCAGTCCCAGCCAAACATGCAGTGAGCTTTTCGTAAATGCGGATAACCCTTCATCGCATCCCCGCTCCCTCCAACGAATACTTTTTCATTTTCTGCTCTGATATACTTAACAGGGGAGTAGAGAACGACGCGCAGGTGATTTCTTCCGAGCAATAGCAAGTCCGAAGCGGTTAAGTTAAATTTCCATGCCCTGTGCATATTATTGGCGGTGTATTTATCATCCTGATATCCTAATTGCATATCATTTAAATAAATATCCGCTAATGTATCAATCCCTGCGAAATTCAGGAATAAAACATCACCGTTAAGCATTTCCTGTGATACATCGAAATCTAAGCTATACTCGAAGTCATTGTCCATTAGTTTTAAAGCGGTCAATTCATTGTCCCGATAATATGGGTCAGGTATCAACCCTTCCTTAAGAAGAGTACCATAGACAGAACCGGGAACTTCCGCCTTAATCGGTTCATCTGAGATTCCGTATACGTTTTCACCGATAATTCTCAGTTGCCATTCGCCGTTAAGCAGTTGTTTTTGCATATTATTGATTTCCTTCGTGAATTTATTTTTATGCTTTCGACTCTGCCATTCTAAGCCGAAGAATCTCTGTTAAGATCCTTCGCTTATGCTCAGGATGACAAAAAAAACGGAATATTCATTTACTATATGGCTGACAGGTCGGACAGTAGTAGACATTACCGCCTAAGAAAGCTTCGCGGACAATACCGTCGCCGCACCCATCGCAAGGCTTCCCTTTTGTTTTGGCGGAAAGTTTCGTCTGATATCCGCCCGAACAGCCGAAGAGGTCTTTTTCGGTATTTCGCCCACCGCCTGTCAGCATATCAAGCATTGTTTGCTTTACGCTTAGGTATACCGCTTCTTTTTCCGCGCCGCTCATGGAATTAAGTTTACGGCGGGGATTTATTTTGGCATTATAAAGAATATCTTGAAGTACGCCATTTCCGAGACCCGGATAGCGTTGCTCGGTTGCCAGAAATGCTTTGATACTATAATTCGGCTTTACCTCATCCATTAAGCTTAGAAAATAATCAAGGGTATTTTCGGGAGCAATCGGGCTTACTTTGGTTTTTGCAACATTTTTATAAAAATCTTCTTGCCAATCATCATTTTGGACTAATGTCATACCGCCGTACATCTGCACCGATACTGTTAACGAGGACTCATCGTCAAATTCGATATGCAATTGATTTTTTTCGGGCACTTTTTTACCTGCTTCGATAAAGCGCGGGTATGAACCGTCATTTAGACATAAACCAATGTCTTCCGCAATGATTTCGACTATCCCGCCATATGCATTCGCTCCGATGATGGTTTTCTCCGCAAATTTTTCGTGATACAATTCGGGTTCACCGCTAAACCATGCAAATTTATGCGGTGATTTATTAGCATAGACATTTAAAATCTTTTTGCCAACCAGATTTTCTTTGATTTGCTCCGCCAAGTTACAGCTTTCGGGTAATTCAATCATGGGGTTCCTCCTTATTATTTGAAAATTATGGCAAATGACGCAGTTTTTTGAAAAAATCCTTAAGCATTACCGTACATTCTTCTTCCATGACTCCGCTTATTATTGTCGCTTGGTGGTTAAATTCAGGCATCTTAAGAATGTTTAGAATCGAACCCGCGCAACCTGCTTTCGGGTTCATGCATCCCATTACAACAATCGGAATCCGAGCTTGAACAATTGCTCCCGCACACATCTGGCAAGGCTCTAAAGTCACGTACATAGTACAATTATCAAGACGCCAATCGCCAATGATTTTATTGGCTTTTTTGATAGCGGTGATTTCGGCATGGGCGAGAGATGTTTTGTCGGTGTTTCGGCGATTGTAGCCTGTACCGATAATTTGACCGATGGTTAAAGCAGTTTTATGTTTTGCGTTAGCTACCTCTTCGGACTTTCGCCGATTTTCCTGATTTACATAGCGGCTACCTGTGTAGACGATTACACAGCCAATCGGGACTTCCCCAAGCTTAGACGCTTTCTTTGCTTGGGTGATAGCGGCTTTCATATATTTTTCATGTGATTGAATCATATCGATATTGTACCAAATCGCGAGTGCGATAGCTAGAAAAATTTCTAAATCACAAAAATATTCTTAAACCGATAAATTAAGATCTATGTCATCCTGAACGCGGCGAAGGATCTCACGTTCAATCTTGCTTAACTGAGATTATTCGGCTCAAATGACATGCCTTAAAATACATCAGCAAAAATCATCAAGACTTTATACTCTTACTAATAACAAGAATATTTTTACCATCTTCATGCCGATAATCCGCCATATCCATAATTTTCTTCACCATTAATATGCCCAACCCGCCGACTTCGCGTTCATCTGCGTCAAGCGTGATGTCAGGGTCGTCCTTTTCCAGAGGGTTATACGGCTTGCCTTTATCCTCAAACTCAATGATAATCTCATCGCCGACCGCGATACGGATGAGCGCACCGCCCACTTCGGGGTTGTAAGCATAATGGGCGATATTGACGAAGATTTCCTCCGCCGCAATAGCAATCTGCGTTTGTAATTTCATCGAGCAATCAGCGGCTTCGAGTTCTCCGTTTATAAAATTTAAAACTGCGTCGAGATTTTCGGTTTTCGCGTCTATTATTAACGCTTTCATTCAGCGCCTCCTGTAATTTTCAAAACCAGCATTGTGATGTCGTCCGCCTGTTCCGCTCCATACGCGAAAATAAAAATATCCGATATGATTTGCGCGATAAAATCGTAAAAGTTTGTCGATTTATGACGGTTAGCCGCTTCCAGCAAACGCGGGTCGCTGAACAGTTCATTTTTCGCATTAACCGCTTCTGTAACGCCGTCGGTGTATAGAAAGAGCATATCACCGTCAGAAAGGTTAAGTTCGCCCTGCCGATATACCATATCCTCCATCCCCGCAAGCACAAATCCGGGTTTCAGCACGTTAAGCCACTCATAATCACCGCCTGCGCGTTTAATGAGCGGCGGGTTATGCCCTGCGTTAACGTAAGTAAACGTCCCGCTCGGTATATCAAGAAAGCCCATAAACGCCGTGACAAACATCTGGGCTTCGTTATTTTCGCACAACAAATTATTGACCAACTCAAAAACTTCCTTTGGATTTTTGCCATACTGAGCATTATTTTTAAGAAGCGTCTTCGCAATCACCATAAATAACGCCGCGGGAACCCCCTTGCCCGATACGTCGGCGATAACCACTGCCAGCTTGTTTTCGTCAATCATGAAGAAATCGTAAAAATCACCGCCGACTTCTTTCGCGGGAATCATTGTCGCGTATATGTCAAACTCGGAGCGGTCAGGGAACGCGGGGAAGATGCAGGGCAGCATTGACGCCTGTATCTTCGTCGCCACATCAAGCTCTGCACCGATACGCTCTTTTTCGGCAGTAATGCTCTTTATTCCCGCAATCATAGAGTTGAAAGTATCTGATAATGTTTCAATCTCATCTCCTGTTTTTACTAAAAGCATATGGTCTAAATCACCCTTTCCGATGCGAATTGCTCCGTCGGTTAATTCTGTAATCGGATTGGTGAGTTTACCGGCGAATTTTTGTGATGTATACCTGATTATTAAAATTGTAATAACGATAATAACAATAAAAGAAATGATAATCGTGATAATTATAACGTCAATGTTATTTAACGCCTTTTTAGTCATATCGATGATTCGCTCACTGCTTTGGAGAGCAGGGGCAATCGCTTCGCTGACTTCGATAACGGTTACAAGATTCCACGGAAGTGTTTCCAGTGATGAATATGCGATGAAATAGTCCTCACCGCCTATTTGAATCCGCTCAAGCCCTGATGAACTGTCACGGATACGAATCGCCGTGTCCGTCGGAAGCAAATCCATAAGTTCTCTGCGGATAATGACACCGTCTTCAATCGTTACCATATCAGAAATGATGATTTCATCTTTTTCATTTGAGATAAAAGCGTATCCTGTTTCACCGATTTTCGTTTCGTTCACAATTTCCGTAAGTTCATTAAGCAAAGAGCCCAGTCCCGCAACTCCCGCAATATGACCGTCTTTATCGTAATAAGGCATCGCGCAAGTAATCGCCAACCCGCGCCCGTATGCATCCGCATAAACATCTGACCAAGACAATGCGTTATTTCCCGCCGCCAACTGATACCACGGACGTTCACGAGGTTCGAAAAATTCCGACTTATTATCTGATGAGTCGTCGGCGAGAATAATATATCCTAGTTCCGAGCCGATGTAATTATTCGCAGAGCCGGTATTATTATGAACAGCATTGATGTTATTTCTCAGAATATTAAGTAATATCCCCTCAATATTACCCATTAACGCCGCTTCTTTCATGACTGCGGTTAAATCAACGTTCTCGGCATGTAAAAACTGTGCGGCCATCATTCCCGCATTTGCGGGATTTGGCGGTAACGCAGGGTTTTCTGTATAATTGTCGGGATTGTGCAAAATATCCTCCGCACTGTAAGCAATCATTTGGACTGAGTTTTGGATTGTCCGCAGTTTTGAATCGCTCAGTAAAGCCATGTTTTCCGCAAGGGTCAAAAGCCTGTCGGTCATTTGCTTTTCCAGAGCCGCTTGGCTGTCATGCGCCGCCGTCCCGCCCAGTTCGCCGCTTATATGGACAGTATTTTCCCGTAAAATCCATAACCCTGCAATGGCAATAACCCCTATAATAATTACTGAAACTAATGAAACCTTAATCGTGAGCGATGATACTTTTTTCTTGATTGACATGACGGTTTGCTCTCTTTCTTTAATTTTGTCATCCTGAACATATGCTATAGAGAGATTCTTCGCTACGTTCAGAATGACAACTTCGTTCCTTAGCAGTAACTAATTATTAACAGCGTTAATTTTATCAAATATGTTTTTCATATTATCAGTCATTTTCATTTCGTTAAAATCTATATATACGCTGTTAGTTTTAGACATAATTGCATATTCATGTTCCGCACAAAGCGGCTTAATTCCTGTGAATTTGTAGCCTGCTTTAATAAGCTTTTCTAATCCGAAAACGGCTCCTCGGTCACTAATACTTAAGAATAAAACAATACTTTGCAATTCGCCGTTATATTTCTGCTCTGCTTCTTTGATTCTCTTATGTAAGTCAAACCCGCTCTTAATGACATATAAATAAAGCGTTTTATGATAATCGTCCTGTTTTAATTGAATACGGCTTTCTGTCGTCGGTTCATGGTAATCTAAATTAATATCGGGAAAAATACCGATTGAATTATATAACTCTTCGACAATTTGCGTAAAACGTGCAGGAACATACACTCTCTTAATAATATTTTTACCGTTATTTCTGATATAAACCGCCCATGTGTGTTTTTGCGATTTATAATTAAGCTGAGTCAAGTGCTTTTTCGCATCACATACCCCATACGTAAACCCCGTCGGGACAAATCCGCTGTCTTCGAGCGCTTTCCCTGCCGATTCATAAAACATCACCGCATGAGCGTAGAACAATTGCTCATTTCCAAAATATTTAAGAATATATTTAACGGCGGCACTCGCCAAGTGAAATCCTTTGAACCCATCGGTTACGGCGG